>JBKPRV010000576.1:0-9453 GCA_046734715.1 Actinomycetota bacterium
CACGATCGCCGCCATCCGCCGGCGGTCTCCCGGTTGCCGGGTGGAGGTGTTGATCCCCGACTGCAAGGGCGACGCCGACGCACTGGGGCGCATCTTCGACGCCCGGCCCGACGTGCTGAACCACAACGTCGAGACCGTCCCCCGCCTCCAGCGGGCGGTGCGGCCGTCGGCCGGCTACGCCCGCAGCCTGGCCGTGCTGGCCCGGGCCAAGGAGGCGGGCCTGGTCACCAAGTCCGGCCTCATCGTGGGCATGGGCGAGACCGACGACGAGGTGCTGTCCACGCTGGCCGACCTGCGGGCCGTGGGCGTCGACATCGTGACCATCGGCCAGTACCTGCGGCCCACCACCCATCACCTGCCGGTGGCCCGCTGGGTCGAGCCCGCCACCTTCGCCGCCTACCGCGAGGCGGGCGAGGCGCTGGGGATCGGCCACGTCGAGTCCAGCCCCCTGACCCGGTCGAGCTACCACGCCCGCCAGGCCGCGGGGCTCGCGCCGGCGGAGAGGAGTGCAACCTCCTGACGCCCCCCGGGCGTCACGGTGCCGGGGCTATCCGCCACCTCGGGGGTCCGCTACGGCGACGGCTCCCGGTCGGTCGAGGTGACCACGACCGAGGCCGAGTTGCCGTGGCTGGACGCACTCGCCCCCCTGATGGGCGACTTCACCCCGCTGCCGCTGGCGACGGGCGCCGGCTGGCGGTGGAGGCCCTGGGGCCGGGACAGCGCGCTGGTGGTCTGGCGGCCGGCCCCGGGGCTGGTGGGCACGGTGACGGCCGACGGCGTGTCCGACGCTTAGCTGGCCCAGCTCATCGACTCGATCCCCCCACCCCAGCCGTTCCCGGCGACGCTCGGCCCCGAGGAGGCCCGCACGGTCGCCCGCTCCGAGCCCGGCACCACCCCCGTGTTCGCCATCGAGCTGGCGCGGGGGCGTGCCTTTCTCCCTCTCCGGTGGGGAGGAGCGCGTCGACTGCCTCGACTTCGTGGTCGGGCAGGCCCGGGCGGGGTACCAGTGCGACGTCACCGTCACCTCGGAGCTCCCGGTCGTGTTCCTCGGTCCCGTGGCCCGGACGGACGACGACGTCACGGTCCTCGGGATCTTCGGCCCCTGGGTCGCCACCGTGGCCACCGACGATCCCCCCAGGGGATCGGTCGCCGCCCAGGCGCTGGTGCCCGCCGACCCGGAGAGCCTGCGCTACGCGCTGATCACGCTGCCCCGGGAGCCCGACCACCAGGCCCTGCTGAGGCTGGCCGCGGCCGACGACGTCGAGCTGCGGAGCGAGCTGGTCGACCTGGACCAGGAGTTCCCACCGCAAGGCTGAGGGCAGGTGGCCTCTAGCATGGCGGCCATGCTGGCCGAGCGAGCGGTGCGGGCGCGGGCCCGCATGGACGAGGTGGGCGTGGACGTGCTGCTGCTGTCCGTGGGCCCCGACCTGCCCTACCTGACCGGGTACACGGCCATGCCGCTCGAGCGGCTGACCATGCTGGTCCTGCCGCGGGAGGGTGACGCCACGCTGGTGGTGCCCCGGCTGGAGGCGCCGCGGGTGAGCGAGCGGCCGGAGGTGTTCGGGCTACGGCCCTGGGACGAGACCGAGGACCCGGTGGCCATCGTGGCCGGCCTCGTGGGCGCGGCCGGGCGGGTGGCGGTGGGCGACCACACCTGGGCCCGGTTCGTGCTCGACCTCCAGGTCGCCCTGCCGGGGGCGGGCTTCGTCCGGGGCACGCCCGTGACCGGGCCCCTGCGGGAGGTCAAGGACGCGGCCGAGGTGGCCGCCCTGCGGGCCGCGGCGGAGGCCGTCGACCGCATCGCGGCCGAGCTGCAGGCGGGCGCCCTCCCGCTGGTGGGCCGGACCGAGGCCGAGGTGTCGGCCGAGCTGTCCCGCCGCATCGTGGCCGAGGGCCACCAGCACGCCAACTTCGCCATCGTCGCCACCGGGCCGAACGCCGCCAGCCCGCATCACGAGGCCGCCGACCGGGTGATCGGCCCGGGCGACGTGGTGCTGTGCGACTTCGGGGGCACGATGCTCGACGCCGAGGGCGTGGGCTACTGCAGCGACATCACCCGCTGCGTGCACGTGGGGGAGCCGCCGGCCGAGGTGGCCGAGGCCTACGCCGTCCTGCACGAGGCGCAGCGGGCGGCGGTCGCCGCCGCCGTGGTCGGCACGCCGTGCCAGGAGGTGGACGACACCGCCCGCCGGGTCATCGCTGCCGCGGGCTTCGGCGACCGCTTCATCCACCGCACCGGCCACGGCATCGGGGTGGAGGCCCACGAGGACCCCTACATCGTCGCCGGCAACGCCACCCCGCTGGCTCCCGGGCACGCCTTCTCTGTCGAGCCGGGGATCTACCTGCCCGGCCGCTTCGGTCTGCGGTTGGAGGACATCGTGGTGGCGGCGGACGGCGGGCCCGACGAGCTCAACCGGGCCGACCACGGGCTGGCCGTCGTCGACGCCTGAGCCGGCTGCCGGGCTCGGGGGTGCAACCTGGCCGGGGGCCCAGGGCTCTTTGAGCCGTGCACGAGACAGGGGTCAGAGGCGTGAAGGACCGCCCGGAGTCGGTCGAGGAGGGCTACCGGCGCTTGCGACCGGCCATGGTGCGCCTCGCGCACCTCCTGACCGGGTCGCCGGAGCTGGCCGAGGACGTCGTCCACGACGCGTTCGTGGCGTGCGCGGGCCGCTGGTCCACCCTCGAGATCCCCGAGGCGTATGTGCGCCGGGCCGTCACCAATCAGGCCCGCCGGGTGGCGCGCCAGGCCGGCCGGGACCGGGACAAGACCGCCCGGCTCGGGCGCACGGTGCCCCTCTCGGCGGGCGTGCCCGAGCTCGACGAGACGTGGGCCCTCCTGCGCGCCCTGCCCGAACGCCAGCGCATGGCGCTCGTCCTGCGGTTCTACGAGGACCTGTCCGAGGCGGAGATCGCACGGCTGCTCGAGTGCCGCCCCGGCACCGTGAAGTCGTTGATCCATCGGGGCCTCGCCAAGGTACGGAAGGACGTGATCCGATGAGCCGCTCCCCCGACTACGACATCGAGGCCGCCGACCTGGTCGCCCGCACCCTCCGGGCGGTAGCGGCCGACACGAAGGTCGCGGGCCACGCCACCCTGCCGTCCGATCTGGTCCCCGACCTGCCCACGTCGGTGCCCCACCCCGGTGGCCGCCGGCGCCGGGTGCGCACGACGGTGGCCGTCACGGCCGCGGCCGCCGCGGTCGTGGCCGGGGTCCTGGTCTGGTCCAACCGCGACATGCCCGGAGCCGAGCGCCCCCCGGACCTCGGCACCACGCCGTCGGCCGAGAACCCGTCCGCGCCTCCCGAGCTGGTTCCCGGTCGCCTGCCCGACGGCCTCGTGGCCGTGGACGACGCCGCCTCCACGCAGCCGAGCGTGATGTACGCCACCCAGGCGATGGTCCTGGAGCGGGACGGCGGCCACGTCCTGTCGGCCGTCATCACCTGGCCCGACGGGGGTCCCGCGGTGACCGCGGAGGTCGACCTGGTCGCCCAGGCGGTGGGCCGGCTCGCGGGCGTGGACTCCGGCCGCGCGCGGATCGAAGCGCCGCCGGGGGAGGTCAGCGGCTACCTGACCATGCCCCTCGACGAAGCCGTGCCCGACGAGGACGTACGAGCGCTCCATGATTTGCTCACCTCCGAGGGGCTCTCCCGGGTGCAGGACTTCGCCCGAACCTCCCCGGGCTGGACCGTCCGTGACGCCGACGTCGGCTGGGTGCCGGGGGTTGCTCCCACCACGGTGCGGAGCTACACGGACGGCGGCGGCCGCCGCCTCGACCTGTACGCCGTCGCCGGGGACCTGCCCACGGCCGGCGTGGTCACCGCGTTGCTGCCCGACGCCCACCCGTACCCGGTCGGCGGCCTCATGGGCTGGCGGGTGAGCACCTGCGATCCGACGGGGTGCGCCAACGGGCCCGAGGAGGTCACGGTGTGGCAGGCCGCGCCGGGCACCGTCGGGGCCATCGTGGCCGACCAGGTGACCGATGCCGACGTGCCGGCCACGATCGACTCGTTGCCGGCGCCGGAACCGACCCCGGGCGAGCACCCGAACGTGCGCCGCGGCAGCAGGTCTGAACCGGGCGACGTCCCCTGGCTCGTCGAGCTCGCCGACTACGTCCCGGGATTGGGCGCAGGGCCGTGCGTGGACCTGTGGGTCGCGGGCCAGGCCACCGGCGCCACCTGCGGGTTGGAGGTTCCGGCTCCTGGTGCCGAGCCGCCGTTCTTCCTCTTCGGCCCGGTCGCCCACCTCGACGGCGATGCCACCGTGGTCTTCGGGCTGGTGGCGCCCGCGGTCACCCGGGTCGCCATCGATCCGGTGTACGGGGTGAGCCTGTCGGTCGAGACCCAGCCGCTCGACCCCGCCGACCCGGACGGCCTGCGCTCCGCGGTGATGATCGTGCACGGCGGTCGGAACGTGCCCCAGATGTTCCGCTTCCTCGGAGCCCGCAACGTGGAGCTGTTCTCCACCGAGATCGACCTGAACGTCGTGGGGGGCTGAGCGTTCGGGTGGGGAGGGGTGGCCGGCCGATTGCCCTGCTCCGGCCCGGTCGCCCTACCCTCGCACGCCGTGATCCGCCTCGACGCTGCCACCGTCCTGTTGCAGTGGGCGGTCGGCGGCCTCCTGTTCCTGTGGGTCACGACCCGCGCCCGGGAGGTAGGGATCGGCTACGGCTGGCTGGTCCGGGGGACCTACATCCTGATGGCGCTCGGGTCCTTCGCCCTCGGCCTGTGGATCGACCCGGTGCCGGTGCGGGAGGCGTCCTCGCTGGCGGTGGCGGGAGCGGCGGTGGGGGCGCTGGTGGTGTCGGTCCAACGGCGCAAGGCCGGCGTGGCGGGGCAGCGGGCGCTGGCCGAGCGGCGCTCGGCCCGCGTGGCGGCCATGACCGGCATCGAGCGGCAGCCGGAAGCCGCCGACCGGACCGCGGCCGAGTTCCCGCCCGTCCTCGACCTCGTGGCCCCGCTGCTGGGCATCCCCGGCCTGGTCGCGGCCGGCATCGCGGCCGGCGACCCGGCGTTGTTGTCGGTGCTGCGGACCCTGGCCGGCGCCGCCTTCCTGGGGTCGATCTCGGACGGCATGCTGCTCGGCCACTGGTACCTGGTGCAGCCGGGCCTGGCGCGCCGGCCGCTGCTGGAGATGGTGCGCTGGACCGCCGTCGTGTGGCCTTTCGAGGTGTTGCTGCTGCTGTGGCCGGTGGGGATGGTGTCGGTGCTCAACGGCACCATCGACGACGGCTACGGCGGCACGTTCGGCTGGTTCTGGGTGGCCTGTGCGGTGACGACCATCGTCTTGCTGGCCGTGACGAGGGCGGCGCTGCGGGAGCGCCAGTACTCGGCCGTCATGGCCGCCACCGGCCTGCTCTACCTCGCCATCCTCACCGCCTTCGGCACCGACCTGGTGGCCCGGGCGGTGCTGGCGTCCTAGCGGCCGAGAGGGCTAGTCGTGAGCTCGGCCGCCCAGCTTGACCATGACGGCCAGGCCGAAGGCGATCAACCCGCAGGGCAGCAGCACCCGGGCGTTGTCGATCAGGTCGCCGCCCGCCAGCACGATCAGGCCGGCGGCCAGCGCCAGGCAGCCGAGCACGAAGGTCACGGGGTCGAACGGGTGCCTATCCACGGACCACCTCCACGTCGCCGAGGCCCATCGACAGATCCAGGTGCAGCCGGGGGGCGCCGAGGTCGCCGGGCAGGGAGAATCTGCGGTCCACGTCGACGCCGCTCTCGTGGCTGCTGGCCGGCGGGCCGGGCCAGTCGAGGTCACCGGCGCGAACGTTCGCCTCGGCGGTGACCACGGCGTCGCGGGGCACGATGATCGTCATCTCTCCTATGCCCACGGAGACGTCGACGTCCTGGGTGGAGCCGGACTGCGCGGGGACGTCGGTGAGGTCGACGGTCAGGTCGCCGATCAGCAGCTGGTGGTGATCCTCCGCCGCCTCGGCCGTCGCGACCGTCACCGTGCGGTCGCCGATGCCCGCATCGAGCGGCACGTCCACCACCTCGTCCGTCACCAGGAGCAGGGCCAGCAGGATCGCCACCCCCACCAGTCCGGCCGCCCGGCCCCACCAGGTGGCCACGACGAGCGTCACGCCCACCAGCACCAGGCCGACGGCAATGGCACCCCGCCAGCCGACATCGACCGCGCCCAGCGAGTCCAGCAGCCACAGCAGCCCGCCCCCGACCAGCAGGATGGCCATGACGATGGGGGCGAACGCCGGGGAGGGGGCGGGGGCGGGCGGAGCTGCGGGCGGGGCCACCGGTGTCGCCGGCGCCGTGGAGTCGTACCAGTCGTCGTCCAGCTCGGTGGGCGCGTCCTGGGGCGGGGCGCCGGGCGACCAGGCCGAACCCGGGGGAGAGGGCTCGCCTGGAGACCCGGTGCCTCCGTCCTCAGCGACTACGTCAGACAGTGGTGGGTCCACCACGTCTGGCGAGATAGTAGCGCTGTGAACACCCTGTGCGGCGAAATGTTGCGATCCGGAGGTGCGGTCGCGGGTGACCAGCCAGACGCCGATGGCGACCAGGGCCAGCGCCGCGGGGATGGGGTGGAGCCACCAGGCATCGCCGAGCAGGGCGACCGCCACCACCACGGCGACCACCACCACCGCCGGATGGGCGTGCGCCAGCGGCCCTTCGACCTCGGCCCGCACCCGGGGCTCGTCGGCGCTGCGCTCGGGCACCAGGAACAGGGCGACGAGGTAGGCGACGATGGTCCACGGGGTGATCAGGGTGAGCACCACCGTGGCCACCCGCACGAGGGTCACGTCCAGGCCGAGGGCGTCGGCCACGCCGCTGCACACGCCGCCCACCATGCGGTCCTCGGGCTCGCGCACCAGGCGCCGGCCGGAGCCGGTACGCGGCGGGCGCGGGGGAGAGTCGTTCATGGCGCCCATGATGAGGTCGGCCCCCGCGATCCACCATCAGGGATGCCCCTGAGGCGTCCCCCGAGGCGGGTCGGGGCCCGGCGTTGTCATCATGGAGCCACCGACATGAGTGCTACCCGCCGACCGCTCGCCGGCCTTCCCGCCGGCCTGGCCCGTGACCGTGACGATGGTCTCGTGGCCGGTGTGTGCGCGGGCGTGGCCCGCTGGATCGGCGTCGACCCTCTCGTGGTGCGGGTGGCGACGGTCATCCTGGCTCTCGCCAACGGCGTGGGTGTGGTCGCCTATGTGGTGGCCTGGGTGCTGCTGCCCGCCGAGCTGGCCGGGGACGCGGCCGAGCCCGAGGCCGAGGGCGCGCGGGAGCGGGCCGGCGAGCTGGCCCTCGGGGTCGGCTGCATCACCTTCGGGCTGCTGCTGCTGGTGCGCTGGTCGGCACCCTTCTTCCCGGACACGCTGGTGTGGCCGGCCGCGATCGCCGGCCTGGGCATCGGTCTGGCCCTGGCGCGGGCCGGGGACGGTGAGCAGACCCGCTGGCGGGCCCTGACCGGTCGCCTCCCGGGCAATCCCGTCTCCGCCCTGCGCGCCGGGTGGGTGGCATGGCTGCGCATACTGGCCGGGGCGGCCCTGCTGGTCGTGGGCCTCGGCACGTTCCTCGCCAGCAACGGCGCCCTGGCGTCGTTGGGGGTCATCGGTGTCTCCGTCCTGGCCACGGTCCTGGGCGGCGCCCTGCTGCTCGGGCCGTGGATCGCCCGGCTGGGCACGCAGCTGGGCCGGGAGCGCCGCGAACGGATCCGCAGCGAGGAGCGGGCCGACATGGCGGCGCACCTGCACGACTCGGTGCTCCAGACCCTGGCGCTGATCCAGCGCCACGCCGACAGCCCGCAGGAGGCACGCAGCCTGGCGCGCCGTCAGGAGCGCGAGCTGCGGGCCTGGCTCTACGACGTCCGCCGCCCCCCGGGCGGCGACGGCGCCCCGACCACCCTGGCGGCCGCGCTCGACCGCCTGGCCGACGAGGTCGAAGCCGACCACCGTGGCATGCAGGTCGAAGTGGTGGTGGTGGGCGACTGCCCCCTCGACCCGGGCGTCGAGGCCCTGGTCAAGGCGTCCCGGGAGGCAGTCGTGAACGCGGTCAAGCACAGCGGCCGCAGCGAGGTCTCGGTCTACGCCGAGGTGACCGGCGGCCGGGTCGAGGCCTTCGTCCGGGACCGGGGCCAGGGCTTCGACCCCGCCACGGTCGACGGCGACCGCCACGGCATCTCCCGCTCGATCGTCAGCCGCATGGCCCGCCACGGCGGCCGGGCCGCCGTCCACAGCGCCCCCGGCGAGGGCACCGAGGTCAGCCTCACGGTCACCTGCACCCCCGAGGCCCCGTCGTGACGCGGGTGTTCCTGGTCGACGACCACCGGTTGTTCCTGTCCGGCGTGCGGGCGGAGCTGGCGGGGCGGGCCGAGATCGTGGGGGAGGCGACCGACGTCGAGTCGGCGGTGGAGGGCATCCGCCGGACGGGTCCGGATGTGGTGCTGCTGGACGTGCATCTGCCGGGCGGAGGCGGGCGGGCCGTCATCGAGACCGTGCGGCCGACGCATCCGGACGTGGTGTTCCTGGCCCTGTCGGTGAGCGACGCGGCCGAGGACGTGATCGCCGTGATCCGGGCCGGGGCCCGGGGCTACGTCACCAAGACCATCGGGGCCGACGACCTGGCCGACGCGGTCGAGCGGGTGCGGGACGGGGATGCGGTCTTCTCCCCGCGGCTGGCCGGCTTCGTGCTGGATGCCTTCGCCGGCGACCTGCCCGCGGGGGCGGCGCTCGACCCCGAGCTGGACCAGATCACGCCCCGCGAGCGGGAGGTCCTCCGCCTGCTGGCCCGGGGCTACACCTACAAGGAGATCGCGCGGCGGTTGGAGGTCTCCATCAAAACCGTCGAGACCCACGTGTCGTCGGTCCTGCGCAAGCTCCAGCTGTCGTCGCGCCACGAGCTGACCCGCTGGGCTACGGATCGCCGGCTGATCTGACCCGGCTGCCATGCCCCCGCTCATGCGGGGTGAGGACCTAACCCTCACCCTCCGGCGGCGGGGCGGTGGCGGGGCAGGTTGCGTTCGGCGCCGGATCCGACGGTTGGGTTGGTGCCGGGCTCGGCTCCGGCGCCGAACAGTCTGCCGCCCGCTGGGCCACCGTCGTGGTCACGAAGTCGAGCATGGTGGGGGACCAGCCGACCGAGGCGGGCGGGATCGAGCTGCTGGTGTCGCCGGCCGGCGACGTGGTGGTGGGCGCGGGCGCCTCGGTGGGCGGCGGGGCCGTGGTGGTGGGCGCGTCCGGCACCGTCGTGCCCGGGGCGCCCGGGGTGGTGGTGGGCGTCGGCGGGACGGTGGTCGTCGTCGCCGGTGGGGCCGTCGTCGTGGTCGTGGCCGGCGGGGCGGTGGTCGGCGGAGCAGGGCTCGGCGGCGGCTGGGGGGCAGGCTGCGGCGCCGGCTGGGGGGTGGGCTGCGGAGCGGGCTCGGGTGCCGGCTGCGGGGCGGGCGCAGGTGGCCGCTGGGGCCCGGGATCGTCCGCCTCGAAGTCGTCGTCCGGGTAGTAGGGGGCGTACG
>JBKPRV010000577.1:0-7128 GCA_046734715.1 Actinomycetota bacterium
GTCCACGGTTGCTCCTGGGCCGCACCGGTGACGGCGGCGGCGACCGACGCCGGCGTGCCCAGCGGTCGGGCGGCCAGCGCGGCCACGACCGCCCGCAACGCCCCGCGGCGGGTGAAGCGACCCGTGCCCATGCGTCCCGGAGTACCCGCCCGTCCGGCCGGGCAGCCGCGACCGGTACCGTGCGGGCATGACTGCCGTGGTGCCCGTGACCGGCAACCCCGAGGCCGACCAGCTGCTGTCCGAGGAGCCCCTCGCCCTCATGATCGGCATGCTGCTGGACCAGCAGGTGCCCATGGAGTGGGCGTTCGGCGCCCCCCTGCGCCTGCGCGAACGTCTGGACGGCCGCCTCGACGCGGCCGAGATCGCCGCCTTGGACCCCGACCGCCTGGACGCGGTGTTCCGCGGCCCGCCCGCCCTCCACCGCTTCCCCGGTGCGATGGGCAAGCGCACCCAGGCTCTGTGCCAGATGCTGGTGGATGACTACGGTGGCGACGCCGCCCAGGTCTGGGCCGACGTCGGCACCGGCGCCGAGCTGCTCCGCCGTCTCAAGGCCCTCCCCGGCTTCGGCGGCGAGAAGGCCCGCATCTTCGCCGCCCTCCTGGCCAAGCGGTTCGGCGTCACGCCCCCCGGCTGGGAAGAGGCCACGGCCCCCTTCTCCGACGACCAACCCCGCTCGGTCGCCGACATCGACTCCGCCGAGAGCCTGGCCAAGGTCCGCGCCTGGAAGAGGACGATGAAGGCCCAGAACAAGGCCAAGACCGACGCCCCCAGCTAGCGGCGGAGAGCATGTCGCTGGCGGTCGAGCCAGCCGAGGAGGACGGCGACGGCGCGGGGGTCGTGGCGGAGGGCGTGGCCGGCGCCGAGGATGAAGCGGAGCTCGGCCGAGCCGTGGGCGTCGGCGACGACGCGGGCGTCGAAGGGGGGAACGACCTCGTCGTCGCTGCCGTGGACCACCAGGAGGGGGCGGGGGGCGTAGCGGCCGACGCAGGCGACGGCGCGGATGCCGCGGAACTCGCGGGACCAGGAGTCCAGGTTCGGGGGGAACTCGGGGTCGGTGATGACACCCACCTCCCGGCCGTGCTCCAGGAGGCGGCGGGGATGGCCGGCCCAGTCGTCGAAGTCGCCGGGCGAGCCGACCGTGGCCACGCCCGCCACCCGCTCGTCGGCGGCGGCCGCGCAGACGGCCAGGGCGCCCCCGGTGCCGAACCCGGCGAGCCAGATCCCGAGGGGGCGGATGGTGCCGGACACGTAGCCGATGGCGTTCTCGATGTCGTCCAGCCAGCCTCCCAGCGAGAACTGGCCCTCCGACTCACCGCAGCCCCGGTAGGCGAAGGCCAGCGCGGCCCAGCCCATCTCGGTGGCGATGCGGTCGGCCAGCTCGGGCATGGTCTCCGGGGCCGTGTCGGCGGTGCCGGCCGACGGGTAGCCGTGGCACAGGACGACCGCCGGGAGCGGCCCGCTGGGGCGGCCCGGCGGGCGGGCCAGATGGGCGGCCAGCGACAGCCCGTCCGAGTCGATGCGGTGGTCCACCGAGCCCCGCCGGCCCGGTCAGGCCGCGGCGTCGTCGTCGACGCCCGCCGCCTCGCGGGCCCGGCGGCAGGAACGGCACAGCCGGTAGCCGCGGTTGCGGGCCTCGGCCAGGGTGTCCGGGCCAAAAGCCAGGAAGCTCTCGGCCGCCACCATATTCGCGATGGCGTCCTCGTCGACCGCGTGATCGATGTCGTGGACACGCTGGGTGCGCTTGTCGCCGACGAACCGGTTGTGCTCGAACCCCCTGAGGCGCTCCATGCGCCCGGACGGTACACCGAGGCTGAAATCAGGTGCCGCATCCGGCTTCCGACCCGGCAGACTCGCTGCACCGTGTCTGTCGTCGTCTCCTCCGGAGTCACGGGGGCGGAGGCCTCGCTGCTGAGACGAGGAGCCCGCTTGCTGTGGCGGGCGGTGCGCGCCCACCCGCGCCTGTTCGTCATCTCGGTGAGCGGCTCGACCCTGTTCGCCGCCATGTCGGTGGGCGGCACCTGGGTGCTCGGCCAGGTCACCGACCAGGTGATCGTGCCCGGCTTCGACGAGGGCGTCAGCGGCAAGACCGCCGCGCTGGGGGCGGCCGCCATCATGGGCGCCGCCCTGCTGCGGTCGCTCGGAGTCGTGGTCCGTCGCTACTGGGGCTCGCTGCTGGTGCGGTCCAACCAGCGCACCTGGTTCCTCCAGGTCACCGACCGGTACCTGCGGGTGCCGCTCAGCTACTTCGGCACCCACCCCACGGGCCGGCTCATGGCGCACGCCGACGCCGACATCGAGCGTTCGATCAACGCCATCATGCCGTTGCCCTTCACCATGGGCGTGGCCGTGCTGCTGGTGCTGTCGGTGGTCAGCCTCGCGCTGATAGACCCGCTGCTCATGCTGGTGGGCCTGGCCCTGTTCCCGGCGCTCGGTGTGCTCAACCAGTACTACAGCCGCCGGGTGGAGGCGCCCGCGGGCGAGGCCCAGGCGCACCTGGGGCAGGTCGCCACCGTGGCGCACGAGTCGTTCGACGGCGCCCTGCTGGTCAAGTCCCTCGGCCTGGAGGACCGGGAGGTAGGCCGCATGAGCGACGCAGCCGGCGGGCTGCGCGGCGCCCGCCTGCAGGTCGGCCGGCTGCGGGCCATCTTCGAGCCGGCCCTCGAGGCGCTACCCAGCCTGGGCACCATCGCCCTGCTGGCCATCGGGGCATGGCGGGTGTCCACCGGCACCATCACCACCGGCGAGCTGGTCCAGGCCATGGCCCTGTTCGGCATCCTGGTGTTCCCCATGCGCGTCATGGGCTTCCTGCTGGAGGAGATGCCCCGCGCCGTCGTGGCGCTGGACCGGGTGGACGGCGTGCTGGCCGCCCCCGTGCGCCCCGCCCCGGCCCCTGGAGCCGCCCGGCGCCTGCCCGACGGCCCGCTGGCGGTGGACGTCACGGGCCTGCACTTCGGCTACGGCGGCGAGCAGGTGCTGGCCGCCCTCGACCTCCACCTGGACCCGGGCGAGGTCGTGGCGCTCGTGGGCGCCACCGGCACGGGCAAGTCGACCCTGTGCCATCTGCTCAGCCACCTGTACCGGCCGACCCGAGGCGTGGTGCGGCTGGGCGGCGTCGACCTGGCCGCGGCCGAGCCCGCCTCGGTGCGCTCGCACGTGGCGCTGGCGTTCCAGGAGACGTTCCTGTTCGCCGACACCGTCCGGGAGAACCTCACCCTCGGCGAGCCCATCCCCGACGGCGAGCTGCGCTGGGCGCTGGAACGGGCCCGGGCCGATCGCTTCGTGGACCGCCTGCCCGATGGCCTCGACCAGGTGCTGGGCGAGCGGGGCGTGACCCTGTCCGGCGGCCAGCGCCAGCGCCTCGCCCTGGCCCGGGCGCTGCTGCGCCGGCCGGGCCTGCTCATGCTGGACGACGCCACGTCGGCGGTCGATCCCACCATCGAGCGCCGGATCCTCGACGGCCTGCGCGCCTCGCTGCACGCCACCACGCTGATCGTGGCCCACCGCATCTCGACCATCACGCTGGCCGACCGGGTGCTGTTCCTCGACGGCGGCCGGGTGGCGGCGTCGGGCAGCCACGTCGAGCTGCTGGCCACCGTGCCCGCCTACGCCGCTCTCGCCCTGGCCTACGAGGAGGACGAGGCGTGACCGCGGCCGAGCGCGACGTCGACCTCGCCCTGGGCGACGAGATCGACGAGGTGCTGTGGGAAGCCATGCCCCCGGGCGCGCTCGACGGCGAGCGGCCGTCGGACGAGACGCCCGAGGAGGAGCACATCCTTCAGACCGGGGCGGTCGGGGTGCTGCGCCGCGGCCTGGCGGTCACGCCCGAGCTGCGCCAGGGCGTGGTGTTCACGCTGGTGCTGGCCATCGCCGGCGCCGGGGGCAAGCTGGCCGTGCCCATCCTCATCCAGCAGATCCTCGACAAGGGCGTGCTGGGCGCCGAGGGGTTCCAGCCGTCCTTCGTCTACCCGGCGTGCGCGGCGGTGGCGTTGGTCGTGTCGGGCATGTACCTGGTCAGCCGCCTCACCTACGTCCGCCTGGTGCGGGCGTCGGAGAACAGCCTCATGGGCCTGCGGGTGCGGGCCTTCGAGCACATCCACCGGCTGTCGATCGCCGAGCACGCCGAGTCCCGCCGCGGCGCGCTGGTGGCCCGGGTGACCAGCGACATCGAGACCCTCGCCCAGTTCATGGAGTGGGGCGCGGTGTCCTGGATCGTGAACGGCGTGCTGGTGCTGGCCACGTTCGCGGTGATGGCGGTCTACGACTGGCGCCTCGGCCTGGTCACGTTGCTGGCCTACATCCCGGTCGTCGTGTTCATGCCGGTGCTGCAGCGGCGGCAGCTGGCGGCCCAGGACCAGGTCCGCAACGCGGTCGGCGAGACCCTGTCGGAGGTGTCCGAGACCATCACCGGCGCCGCGCTGGTCCAGGCCTACGGGCTGGAGGCGCGGGCGTCGGGGCGGCTGCGGACCGCCATCGACCACCAGTACCGCAGCTACAAGCGGGCGGCCCGCTACTTCGCGGCGATGTTCCCCCTCGGGGACCTGTTCGGCGCGCTGGCCCTCGCGGGGGTCACCGTGGTGGCGGTGACGTGGGGGCCGGGCTGGGGCCTCGAGGTGGGCGAGGTGGTGGCCTTCCTGTTCCTCATCTCACTGCTCCAGAACCCCATCGCCGAGCTGTCCGAGGTCATCGACCAGACCCAGATCGCCATGGCCGGCTGGCGGAAAGTGCTGGGCGTGCTGGCCACGCCGCTCGACGTCCCGGAGCCGGACCCGGGCCAGTCGCTGCCCCGCGGCCCGCTGGACATCGCGGTGGAGGGACTCGACTTCGCCTACCGCGACGGCGTGCCCGTGCTGCGCGACCTGAACCTGCGGCTGCCGGCCGGGGGCTCGGTGGCGATCGTGGGCGAGACCGGCTCGGGGAAGACCACGTTCGCCAAGCTGCTGGGCCGCCTGGCCGATCCCACTGCAGGCACCATCCGGCTGGGCGGCGTCGACCTCCGGGCGGTGTCGCCGGACGAGCGGCGCCGCGCCGTGCGGCTGGTCCCCCAGGACGGGTTCCTGTTCGACGCCACCGTGGGCGAGAACGTGCGACTGGGCCGGGCCGGCGCCGACGACGACGAGGCGCTCGCCGCGTTCACCGCCCTCGGGCTCGACTGGTGGCTGGACGAGCTACCGCTCGGCCTGAACACGCCCGTGGGCGAACGGGGCGGCCAGCTCTCGGTGGGCGAGCGGCAGCTGGTGGCACTGGCCCGGGCGCAGCTGGGCGATCCCGGCCTGCTGGTGCTGGACGAGGCCACCAGCGCGGTCGACCCCGAGACCGAGCGGGCGCTCACCGGGGCGCTCGACCGGCTGTCGGCCGGCCGCACGCTGGTGTCGATCGCCCACCGGCTGTCGACCGCGGAGGCGGCCGACCTGGTGCTGGTGTTCGACGGCGGGCGCATCGTGGAGACCGGCACCCACGCCGACCTGGTCGGCGCGGACGGCACCTACGCCTCGCTGTACGACAGCTGGCTGGGCAACACCCGGGCCGAGGATCAGCCGGCGGCGGGGGGGCCGACCGCGCCGATCTCGGCGAGGTAGCCGTGGAGGGCGACGATGACGTGGAACACGTCCTCGTCTGTCACGTCCAGGTGGTTCAGCTCGGCGTAGCCCAAGACCTCGGCCACCGAGTCGTCGTCGGCCAGCACCACGTCGGGCGTGTCCCCGTTGGGCAGCGGCAGATCCGACCCGGGCTCGGCCAGCACGCCCCGCCGCCCCAGCAGGTCGAGCTCGGCCAGGACGAGCAGGCGCACGTCCTCGTAGGTGAGGCGGGCCTGGGCCTCCTCGGGCAGGTCGTCGGCCACGTGGTGCACGGCCTCGTCCACGTCGAAGATGGTCGACGGCGGCTGGTGCCCGAGGCGGAACGTCTCGCTGCCCACGGTGGCGGCGGCGATGGCGAAGACGGCGAGCGCAGCTAGTACGACGAACAACCAGACCACGGACCGTAGGTTAAGTCCCCCTCTCCAGGCGCGATGATCTTGGGGTGCCTGGACGCGCCTCGACGCCCGCGTTCGTAGGCCGCACGGCGGAACTGGCGGCCCTCGTCGACGCGTTCGGCGACGCCGCGCAGGGTCGTGGCGCGGTCGCGCTGGTGTCGGGTGAGGCGGGCGTGGGCAAGTCCCGCCTGGTGGGCGAGGCCGCGGCCCACGCCCGGCGCCGGGACGCCCGCGTGCTGGTGGGCCAGTGCCTCGACCTGGAGGAGGGCGGGCTGCCCTACGCCCCCATCGTGGACGTGCTGCGGACGCTGGACCGCGAGCTGTCCGACGAGGAGGGGGCGGCCACGCTGGGGCCGCTGCGGGCGCTGCTGGGCCGCGAGCGCGGCACCGAGGGCGTCGAGCCCATGGCGCCCGGCAACCCGCTGGGCCAGGCCCGGCTGTTCGAGCTGCTGCTCACGGTGGTCGAGCGCCTGGTGGCGAGGCGGCCGCTGGTCCTGGTCGTCGAGGACCTGCACTGGGCCGACCGCTCGACCCTCGACCTGGTGTCGTTGATGGCGAGCAACACCCGCCACCTGCCGGTCCTGCTCATCGCCACCTACCGGCGCGACGATGTGCCCCGCCGGCACCCGCTGCGCACCCTGGCCGCCGAGCTGACCCGGCGGGGGGCTGTGGCCGTGGGGCTGGACCGGCTCGGCCCCGGCGAGGTGGCCGAGCTGCTGGGCGCCCTGCTCGCCACCCCGCCCCCGCCCGAGGTCATCGCCAGCGTGGTGGAGCGCTCGGACGGCAACCCGCTGTTCGTGGAGGAGCTGGCCGCGGCGCTGGCCGACGACCCGGCCGCACCCATGCCACCCCAGCTCCACGACGCGGTGATCGGCCGCGTGGAGCTGATGCCCGACGAGGCGGCCGCGGTGCTGCGCGCCTGTGCGGTCGGCGGCCGTCAGGTGGAACACGACCTGCTGGCCGCGGTGCTGGCGTCCCGGGCGCCGGCCGAGCTCGACGGGGACCTGCGGGCCTCCGTGGAGCACGGCCTGCTGGTGGCCGACCAGCGCACCGGCACCTACCGCTTCCGCCACGCTCTGCTGCACGAGGCCGTCCTCGACGAGATCCTGCCGGGCGAGCTGGTCCGGCTGCACGCCGCCTACGCCGCGGCGCTGGCC
>JBKPRV010000578.1:0-4749 GCA_046734715.1 Actinomycetota bacterium
CTCCAGTGGGGATCCCGGCCCAACAGCCCGAGGACGCGGTCGTGCAGCGGTGCGTCCTCGGGGACGGCGATCGGGGGGCCGTACCAGCCCCGGGCCCGCTGCCAGCCGAACGCCTTCTCGAACGCCTCGGGGTCGCCGGAGCCCCAGATGAGCTCGACCTCCTCGGGCGCGATGGTGGGGTCCTGCCCGGTCGCCATCGCGAGATCCCAGCCATGCTGGGGCAGGTCGAAGCTGAGCGACCACTGGATGTGGGTGGCCACCTTGGCCGCCGTGCCGGGGTCGTCGAGCACCTGCTCGACGACGGCCCGGGTGGCCCGGAATGCGTCGAGCGGCGTCTCGAAGTCGGCGAAGTGAGGCGCGTCGGCGATCCCGGCCCGTTCGCGCAGGACCTGGGCGGAGAAGTCCACGACGTGGGCCACGACGTCGGAGGCGGTCCACCCGGCGCAGGGCGACGGCGATGTCCACCGGCCCGGTGGGGTGCCGGCGACGAGGCGCTCGAAGCGGTCGGCGCGCCGGCGGTACTGGGCTGCGGCTTCGGTCATCGCTCGGGCTCGCCGTCGGTGAGTCGTCCGACCACTCGCTCGGCGATCGCGTCGGTGGCGCGGCGATCGGGCCACCATCGCGCGGACCCGACCGGTGGTCGCCCCGCGGCCACGGCCTGCCAGTAGCCCCACGCCGCGTAGTAGGCGGGCTGGAGGCGCATGGCTTCGGCCAGGCGATCGTGAGCGGGATCGTGGCCCCAGGCGCCGCCATCCCGGATGGTCCTGCCGTCGAGGCTCGTCGAGTGCAACCGGCCGAGCGCATCGGCCAGCCGGCGAACGTGGTCGGGCGTGTTGGGGCCGGGCACGCCGTCGACGTACCCGGTCACGAGGACCTGCTGGCCGCGGTACGACGAGACCGGCTCCGGATGCTCGCGTCGCACGGCTCGCTTGAAGCTGCCGCCTCTGGTCATGACACAAGCCTCCTCGACGCACCGGTGTCCCCCAGCGACGCGGTACGGGGCAAGCTTGCGATGACTGCGAACCGTGAGGGCGGCTTCCCCTTCGCCGTCGAGGTTCCCCGCTCGGGCGGGAGCCCGATGGCTTGGCGGCTGGTTCAACGCCGGAGGCAGTCTCTCCGCCGGGCCCCGCGGTGTCAATCGCTACGTCGGGTACCACGATCGGGCATTCTGCGCACGTGCGCACGCCTGATCGATGGGCTGACTGGCTGGCGGCGGGTCGCGAACGCGGGCTCGACCACCGTCAGATCCGGAGGATGGAGACGGCCTTGAGGCGCGTGCGGGACCGCGTGCTCGTCGGGGCCCGGCTGCGCCAGGGCATGCGGGTGCTCGACGTGGGCGCCGGGACCGGGCTCCTGGCCCTCGATGCCTGCCGGCGCGTCGGCGCATCCGGCAGCGTGCTCGCGCTGGACGTCTCGCACGATGCCCTGACCGCGTGCCTGCGGACCCCGCGGTCGGACACTCCGCTGGACGCCGTGGTGGCCGGCGCCACCGCGCTCCCACTGGCGGACCGATGTGTGGATGCGGTGGTGGTGCGGTCGGTTCTGATCTACGTCGTGGACAAGGGCCGCGCCGCGTCAGAGTTCCACCGGGTGCTCCGGCCGGGCGGCCGGGTCTCCATCTTCGAGCCGATCAACAGCCAGTACCAGTGGTACGCCGGGCTCGACCTCTCGGACCTGGAGCCGGCGCGCAGCCGAGTCCTGGACCGCTGGCGGTCCGGAGCCGACCCCGGCAGTGCGATGACGGGCTTCGACGAGCGCGACCTCGTCGCCCATTTCGCCGAAGCCGGCTTCCAGTCCGTCGAGCTGACCTACGACATCACCCGCCGTACGGCCGCCGCACGCCGAGCGGATGTGGCCGCCTACCTGACGATGCGGCCGAACCCGAACATGACCAGCTACGAGGAAGCGGCTCGCGATGTGCTCGGCGATGCCGCAGATGACCACCTCACGGCGCTCGCGACCGCTCTCACCGAGCGCCCGTCGACCTCCGTGCAGGCGGTCGCGTATCTACGCGCCCGCCGTGCCCGCCGCTAGAACACATGCATCGAGCACCCGCCCCATCACTCTCTGCCGAGGGGGTCCCATGTCGTCGACCGGAGAGCCCGAACATCTGAACAATCCCCATCACCGTCAAACGCTCCTCCAGACCTTCCAACATCCGGTGAGCCACAACATCGAGTGGCACGCCATGCTGTCGCTGCTCGAGGCCGTCGGATCGGTCGAACAGCGCCATGACGGCGAGTACGCGGTGCACGTCGCCGGCGAAACCGCGTTCCTCGGCCGTAGGACGGGCAAGGACCTCGACGTCGAGCAAGTCCTCGCCGTGCGCCGCTTGCTCACGGCCGCCGGGTATGGCCCCCTCGTCGAGGCGATGAAGGCCGAAGGCAGGGAGGTCTAGCGCCCGCGACCACGAAGCCCAACCCGACCATCAGGCATGGCACCGCCTGACAGACGACACCCGTCTCCGTTCGCCGACGGTGCTAACGCGGTAGCCATGGGTCGAGCCCGCACCCTGGCTCAGGTGTATCGCCGCTTCGGTGAGGTCGAGGCCGGCGACGGATCACCGCTGTACCGGCAGGTCGCCATGGCCCTGAGCGAGTCCGACGAAGCCCTATCCGCCATCGAGGCGGCGCCGGCCCGCCGGCGGCACCCCACGCTGATCCTCGCCGCGCTCCATGACCTCGCCCTCGCCGGCCGCGTCCCGGCGCTGACCGCGGCCTATGCCGCGGCGGACGGCGCGGCGGCCGCTCGCGCGGCGATCGACACGCTGGTGCGGATGACCGGCGCGGTCGTGGCCATCGCTGTGCACCGGCAGACCAGGACCAACGAGACCGGGCGGGGCGCCGTGCTGTACCCGGCCATTGCCGAGGCGGCACGCCGGGTGGAAGCGACCGCGGTGGGGCTGATCGACGTGGGCTGCTCCGCGGGGCTCAACCTCCTTGTCGATGGCGTTGGCATCACCTACAGCAACGGCCAGACGCTGGGCGACCCCTCATCTCCGGTGCAGCAGTCGTCTGCGATCGTGGGAGACCGGCCCGTCCCGACCCGGTCTATGCCCGAGGTCGTCGCCCGGGTCGGCGTCGACCTCTATCCGATCGACGTGACCGACCCGGCCGACGTCCGGTGGTTGCGCGCCTGCGTGGCGCCGGATCAGCCGGAGCGGATGGCGAGGCTCGAAGCGGAGCTGGCGTTGGCAGCCGCGGCCTCTCCGCTGCTGCTGCCAGGGGACGCCGTCGAGGTACTGCCCGACGCCTTCGCCCAGGTGCCGGCCGATGCCCTGCCGGTGGTCACCACGACGTGGACGCTGGCCGACCTCCCGCTCGAGGGCCGCCTGCGCGTCCTGCACCGCCTGGACGAAGCGGCGGCCGGGCGGGCCGTGGCGTGGGTGTCAGTCGAAGGGGTCGGAGTCGCGCCGGCGATCCCGACCCTGGGCGATCGCCGCGCCTCCGGCCACAGCATCATCGGCCTGGCGATCTTCGAGCACTCGGCGTTGCGCGCCGACGCCATCGGCCGGTGCTGGTCCCAGGGCCGCTGGCTGGCCTGGCTGGCCGACCCCTAGCGGCCCGGGTCACATCGCGTCGACCTGCGGCATGATCTCCTCCCTCAGCCGCTTGAGGTCATCCAACGTCTTCGCCACCGGCACGTCCTGGAACGGCGGCCACAGGAGCGGCATCGTCAGCCCGACCTCCCGGTAGCGCTTGAGGGTGTCGGTGATCTGCGCCGCGGTTCCGGCCAGCAGATTGGTCCCCTTGCCCTGCGGCGTCTGATCGGTCTCCTCGTCGGTGATGACGAACCAGATCATGCTGCAGATCTCCAGGTTGTCGACCGAGTGGGAGCTGCCGAGCGCCTCGAGCTCTCGCTGGATGGCGCCGCGCCACTGCTCGAGCTCGTCCGGCGTGTCCTGGATGCCGATCCAGCCCGACAGGCGGTAGTTCGCGATGCGGCTCGCCGAGCGCTTCGGGTCCTTCAGCCCGCTGAAGAAGATCGGCGGGTGCGGCTTCTGCACGGGCTTGGCGCCGAACCCGCATCGGTCGAAGTCGGCGAACTCGCCGTGGTACTCGAACAGGTCGTTCGTCCACATGCCCTGCATGATCTCGATGGTCTCGCGCACGTGCTTGTGCCGCTTCGGGAAGATGTGCGAGGCGCTCGAGGCCGCGAACTCCTCGGGCATCCAGCCGGACCCGACGCCCACGTTGACCCGGCCGTTCGAGAGGTGGTCCACGGTGGCGATCTCCGCCGCGAGGACGCCGGGCGCGCGGTAGGGCGTGTCGGTGATGCTCATACCGATCCGCAGCTTCGTCGTCTTCGCGGCGAGCCACGGGACGAGCGGCCAGCCTTGGAACCACTCGCCGCGAGAGGACACCGGCAAGGCCTTCGGGAACTCGTCCATCATGCCGAACGAGTACTGGAGCTCCACGCGGTCGGAGGCTTCCGGCACGACGATCCGGTCGAGCGTCCAGACGGAGTCGAAGTCGAGCTCCTCGGCGAGGCTCGTGAGATCTTCGAGCTCCTTGACGGTCACCTTGTCACGGAAGTTCGGCAGGTACAGAGCCAGCTTCATGAGACACGGCCTTCCCTCGAGCGTTGGGTAGAGCTCAGCCGAAGCTCCGGCCGAGCGGCACGCTTCCGCCCCGCCTGCCTCGGCCGACGGTAACAAACTCCCGGCGGGCGGCTCGGCCGGTGGTGTCAGCCGGGTGCGCGCCTGTCCGCTTCGGACCGGAGCCGGTCGCGCAGCTCGCGCTTCAGGAC
>JBKPRV010000579.1:0-3806 GCA_046734715.1 Actinomycetota bacterium
GGTCTGCCGGTTCGCATGGACTCACCATAGCAGTTGACTTTGTGAATGAAAAGAAAGTAAGTTGCCAGCATGACCAACACCCCGAAGAACCTCAGCGGCCGCGTTGCCGTCGTCGCCGGCGGCACCCGCGGGGCGGGCCGCGGCATTGCCGTTGAGCTCGGCGCGGCGGGCGCCACCGTGTACGTGACCGGTCGCACCACGTCCGGTGAACCCTCCCCCATGGCGCGGCGCGAGACAATCGACGAGACGGCTCGCCTCGTCGACGAAGCCGGCGGGACAGGCATCCCGGTACGCGTCGACCACGCCGACACCGAGCAGGTGCGAGCCCTGATCGAGCGCATCAGCGACGGCCACGGCCGCCTGGACCTCCTCGTCAACGACATCTGGGGCGGCGACCCCCTCACCGAGTGGGACACCCCGTTCTGGCAGCACGACCTCGCCAACGGCATCGCGTTGCTGCGCAACGCCGTCGAGACCCACCTCATCACCAGCTGGCACGCCGCCCCGCTGCTCGCCAGCACCCCGGGATCGATGATCGTCGAGATCACCGACGGCGTCTCCGACCGCTACCGCGGCTCGTTGTTCTACGACCTCGCCAAGTCGGCCGTCATCCGCCTCGCCGTCGCCCAGGCCGAGGACCTCCGCCCTCACGGCGTCACCCGTCGTCGCGTTGACCCCCGGGTTCCTGCGATCCGAGGCCATGCTCGAGCACTTCGGCGTCCACGAGGGCAACTGGCGCGACGGGATCGACAAGGACCCCAACTTCGCGTTCTCCGAGACACCCCGCTACATCGGCCGCGCCGTCGCCTCCCTCGCCGCCGACCCCCACAAACACCAGCGCACCGGCACCGCCACCGCCACCTGGGAGCTCACCAAGGCCTACAGGTTCAGCGACGTCGACGGGACACAGCCCAACTGGGGCCAGCGGGCACGAGACCTCGGCGTGTCGCCATGACCACGGTCGCCTCGCTCGCAACCGGCCTCGCCGGCTCGGAATGGCAGCTCGTCGCGGCGCGCGCCGCCCAGGGCGTCGGAGCGGCAATGGTCTCGCCGACCGCACGCCCACCACAGCACCGAAGGTTTGGCACATGCGAGTGGACACGGCACTGACCTTGATCAACGAGGGTCTCACCTACCACCCCGGCTGGGTGGTCTGCGCGGAGGATTGGACGCACCGTTTCGAAGACACGCTGCGGGTCACCGTCTACCTGACTGAGGCTCGCCCCTCGGAGCGCGAGAACTTCCCGGACTTCACCAGGCAGGTGGATCCGCCCGGGGCCCGGGCTCGGTTCCTGCTCACCGTCGGCGACGTGGCCGACGCCGCGGAACTGGTGTTTCGGCTGGTCCGCATCTTCGAACGGAACATGTCGCACGAGATCCGGGAATTCACTCGGGTTCGCGACACCGGCTGGGCGCCGTTGCACCCCCACACGATCGACGGCCGGGCCCGCTGGTCGGACCTGTCCGGCGATGATCCCCTGTATGACCTGACGTTCGGGGTGGCGTGACCCATGGACCACATCCTTGGTGACATCGCCTCCCAGCTGCCGATGTTCATTGATCCGACCAGATCATCGACAACGTGCTGGCCGGCTACTGGGACGCCGCCGACGCCCTGGGCAACAGCCCCTACGTCGCTGATCCCGAGGGCCTATGGGAACGCAAACGCGATGGCGCTGCTCATGGCCGCCTTCACCGAGGGCGACCGCCGCAACCGACGTCCTCGGCTACTGGGGCACAGTGGGCTCCGCCGACGCCATCGTCGGCCAGCTCCTCGGCGGCGTCCTCACCCGTAGCGACCCGACGCCCCTAGGACCGAAGGTGCCATCCCGGCAAGGCGCTGTCTGCAGCCACTCGTCGAGACGCGGGACCACGCCGGCGTCGGCTGTGTCGGCCTGCACCATCAGGTTGGCCACCCAGCTCATGGTGTAATGCTCGCGCCCCGGTCCGGCGACGGCGAGCGGGGGTTTCATGGACGGGCCACGCTGCGTGATGTCGGCGCCGTAGAAGTGCGGGATGGATGCGCCCGCCATCGGCCCTGACCAGGAGCGATCTCCAAATCTCACTCGCTCGAGCTCGGCGCCGTCACGGGAAGACCGCGGGAGGCAACACGGACACCAAGGCTGCCTGGGCGGTCCTACCAGGGCGGCGGCGTCGATCGCCCAGCACTCTCCGGATCCGTCCATCGATCACGCGTCGGCCCATCACGTGATCCTGATCCTCGACGCCGGCACTCACATCCTCGTTGCTGTCCGACGCCCCCTGGCCGCGCGTTGACCCTACGGATGGCGAGCGGCGATTCCGGCCACCTCGGTCCGCGCACGTAGTCGACGGAGCTCTCGTCGGACGACGCCTGCCCCGAAACGCCGGTTGAGTCGCTCTCGTGAGGCCGAGGCTCGGGGACTTGACCTTTCCGAAGGTGGCGGCGGGTCAGCTTCGAGAACGCAGTCGTGCATCACGTCTCGTCGTCCTCTCGGCTTGATGGATGGCGTTCCCGCCGGGCTGTTGTCGTGGCGACAGTGTGAAAGATGGGGGTAAGGCCTGTCAGCTCATGAGACTCAAGCACAACGCGGCGACGGCCAGGCCTTGCAGGGTTGCCCGGAGCGCGATGACTCGGTCCCAGTCATGTTGCAAGGAGCGGGCATTGGTCGGTGTCTCGTGTCCGTCTGCCGCGGCGGTAAGGGCATGGTTGATCGGCGCGCTGATCCGTATGTAGATCAACAGCCAGCTGATCAGTAGTGCGACTGCCGCTCCCGCGGTCACCGACGGGATCGCTCGGCCAGCCATCGCTGCCAGCACGCACGCTGTGGCGGAGGCGATGATCCCCAGCACCCCGGGCACGGGCAGGCGTTGGTCGCCGAAGCGATGGACGTTGCCCATCACCGCTGTCAGCGTGGCGTCATCGACGCGGGCGAGCGCGGGTCGCTGCACTAGCGCGCAGAACGCGTCAGTGCCGTAGATAACTCCAACGCTCATGATCGCGATGAGCGCCGCGAGTTGAGCGGAGATGTGCATCACACATCTCCACCCGGACTACCGCCCAATGGCGGCACAACGCCCACCTGCTGGAACACTTCGAGCAGGTTGAGCTCGTCCCAGTGTTCGACGAACATGCCGTCCTGTACGCGCCAGATGTCGATCGAGCGCATTTCCACTGCGTTCCCGCTGGCGGGGATTCCCATCAGCTCACCGGTGTGGGTGCCTCGGTAGACGAAACGGCCCACGACGCGGTCACCGGAGATAACCAGATCCTCCATGGTGGCGTTGAGATCGGGCAACGCACCGAAGAACGCTGTCCAGAACTGTCGATTCGCCTCCCGACCGTCGGCGACGAAGGGGTTGTGGTTGCGGTACTGCTCGGCCACGAACCGATCGACGAGTTCCGCTTCATGCGTATTCAACATCTTGAGATACGTCTCGGCGAGTTGCTGTCCCTGTGTGTCCATGTCATTTCACCTTTCGACGTTCTGTGCGACTGGCGTCGCAGCAACCCGTCAACGAGTTGATGTGTCACCCTACATCGAAGTGAGTTGATGTGTCAACTCGATGCTGTAGGCTCCCATGGCGTGAACCGCGCGCAACGACCGTTCAGCGATCGCGAGCAGACCGCGTGGCGGGCGTTCTACGACTTGCAGGAGGTTCTGCGAAGCCGGATCGAGCAGTACCTCCAGGCTGACAGTGGCCTGTCGCACGCCGACTACACGGTGCTCGCCGTCCTCTCCGAGGCGGACAGTCACCGACTCCGAGCGATTGAGCTAGGGCAGAGACTCGGGTGGGAGAAGAGCCGACTGCACCATCAGTTGACG
>JBKPRV010000580.1:0-11722 GCA_046734715.1 Actinomycetota bacterium
GCAGAACAGCGGCTCCGACAGCCCGCCCTGCACCACCAGCCGGTACATGGGCAGGCAGACGAGCGCGACGGCGAAGGCGGCCCGCAGCCACGCCGTCCCCCGGTGTCTCGGCACGCCCGGGGCGAGCACGATCAGCGCCGCCAGCGCGCCGGTGGCGAGCGTCACGAGCACCGCCAGCGACCCCTTCCCGCCGGTGACGAGGGCCAGCGGACCGGCGAGCAGCGGGTAGCCGATCGGGAAGTCGACGAACGGCAGGGTCCCGCCCCGATCGAGCACGTCGATCATTGAGAAGTTGGAGAACGACGGGGCGAGCGTGGTGGTGAGCGGGTCACCGGCGCCCAGGGCGCGGGCGCCGCTGACGTAGGAGGCGGTGTCGAGCAGCTGCAGCACGCCGTGGCGCAGCTGCACCACGGCGAGAACGATCGCCACCGCGGCGGCGACGCCGGCCGCGACCCGGGCGTTGGTGACCGGTGACATCACGCTGCGAGCGCCGCGGTCACCGGGCGCCGGACGGGTGCTCGGGCGAAGCGCGGCCATGGCGGGGCGATCGTAGTGGGGACACCCTTCTGGGAAGGACACGCCCCTACGATCGACCCACGGCCCGCCGCGGAGGAGTTACGGCGTGACCGGCTGCAGGAGCATCTCCTGGGCCATCGACGCGACGATCAGGCCGTGCCGGTCCCGGATCACGCCGCGCAGCGTGCCGCGGCCGCCGGCGTTGACCAGGCTCTGGACGTCGTGGAGAAGCCAGTGGTCGGCCCGGGCGGGCCGGTGGAACCAGGCGGCGTGGTCGAGGCTGATCATGCCGGTGACATCCCCTTCCAGGTGAAGCGGCCGGCCCCCCAGGCCCGTCCAGTCGGTGGCGTAGCCCAGCAGCGCCGTGTGCAGGTGCGGGTCGTCGTCGAGCGCCCTCGGCATGCGGAACCAGTGACGGTGCGTCGCCTCCCGGGTGCCGTCCGGGCGGAGCGGGGTGGCCCCGAGCCAGCAGTCGTCCCAGGGGGAGACCTCCGGCCCGCTGCGGTCGGGCTCGGGGAAGTCCTCGGGCCGAGGCACACCCTCGGGGATCCCCGACAGGTCGTACACATACCCGTCGGTGTCGTGGGTGAACGAGCAGGTCATCGTGATGACCGGCTTGCCATCCTGGGCGGCGGTGACCTGATGCAGGTTGATCGTGCGCCCGGCCTTCACCACCTCGCTGCGGAAGACGACCTCCTGCCCGCCCTTCACCGGGCGCAGGAAGTGGGCGTGCAGCGAGTGGAGCCGGGCTCCCGCGGGGGCGTCCTGGCAGGCCGCACTGATCGTGATCGCGAGCCCGATGCCGCCGAACACCACCGGTCCGAACCAGTCCGGGGTCTGCCCCACCCACGTGTCCCCCCGGCGCTCGAGCTCCAGCAGAGCCAGGAAGTCGTCGATCGCCGCCTGCTGGCGCTCCGCCCAGTCGGTCACGTCAACGTCCGCGGAACTCGGGCGCGCGCTTCTCCATGATCGCCCGCACCGCCTCCTGCCCGTCCTCGCTGTCCAGCCCGGCGAGCGCGTTGCGGATCTCGTCGGCCATGCGCCGGTCGACGTCGTCGATGAGCGGCGTTCGGGCCACCAGGTGCTTGGTGCGCCGGACCGCCAGCGGGGCCTGGGCCGCGATCGCTCCGCAGAACTCCAGGAGCCGCTCGTCGAGCCGATCCCGGGGGACGACCTCGGACACGAGGCCGAGGCGGAGCGCCTCGGCGGCATCCAGGAACCGGGATTCGAGCAGGAAGCGCAACGCCGCCTCGTGCCCGACGAGGGTGGGCAGCGACCAGGTGAGGCCGCCGTCCGGCGACGTGCCCGCTCGCAGGTAGCCCGGATGCAGCCGCGCCGAGTCGGCCGCGATGCGGATGTCGGCGGCCAGGGCCAGCGAGAGGCCCGCCCCCACGGCCGCCCCGTTGATCCCCACCACCACCGGCTTGTCGGTCTCGAACCGCAGCGCCAGCAGGAACCGTCCGACCCAGCCCTTGTCGTCGAGCCTCTGCTCCTGGTCCGACAGGCCGGTCTCGACCGGCGCCTCGTCGCCGCCGGCCAGGTCGAGGCCGGAACAGAACGCGTCGCCGTTGCCGGTCAGGGCCACGACCCGCACGTCGTCGTCGTCGTGCGCCTCGCTGACCGCCCGCACGATGCTCCATCCCAGGGAGGCGGTGAGCGCGTTCTTCCGCTCGGGGCGATCGAGACGCAGGACGCGCACGTGCCCGACGGTCTCGGCGACAAGGTGGCCCATCGCTCAGCCCGCCGGCTCGAGCTGCCAGCGACCGTCGTGCCGCGCGACGGTTCCGCCACCGGGCGCCTCGAACAGCGGCCCGATCAGCAGCAGCCCGTCGCGCTCGCAGCGCTCCAGCAACGCTCGCCGCGTGGCCCGCAGCGTGGCGGGGTCGTGGTCCTCCAGCACGCTGTCGGGGTTGGCGATCTGGGCCGGATGCAGGAACAGGTGCCCGACGATCACCGCCTCCGCCGGCTCGCCCACATAGACCCCGTAGTGCCCCGGGTTGTGTCCCGGGAGGGCGTCGACCACGACCCCGGCCGCCGGCTCGATGCGATCGTCGTACCGGTCGAGCACGCCGGCCCGCTCGACGGCCAGCAGCCCCTCGGCCCCCGGGCGTCGCCCCTCGGCCAGCTCGGTCATCTCGACTCCGGGCACGAAGTAGCGCGCCCGGGGGAACGCCGGAGCGCCCGTAGCCGGATCGGCGTTGGCGCCCACGCCGTCGATGTGGGAGTTGACCACGACGTCGACCTGGTCGGCCGCCCACCCCGCCTCCGCCAGCGCGTCCAGGCGCGGCCCGAACCGGGCGGGATCGTCGAACGCCAGCCAGGGATCGACCAGCACGGTGGTCTGGCCGTCGGAGAGCACGATGGCGCTCGACCCGACGCGCAACGCCCAGTCGTCGGTGACGAACCGCGGATGCAGCCAGGGCGAGCGCTGCAGCGCGGCGCGCGTGGCGTCGTCCTGCGCGAGCACGAGCTCGAAGCCCGGATCCTCCACCCGCGTGACCGTCCAACCCCCGACCTGCCATCGCTGCACGGCCCCCACGGTACGAGGAACGGCGCTCCGACGAATGCGTCATTTCGACGATGTTCGCGGGCCGGGGCCGGTCGATCATCCCGGCATGGACGG
The DNA here is from genome assembly GCA_046734715.1 of Actinomycetota bacterium. Classification (GTDB taxonomy): domain Bacteria; phylum Actinomycetota; class Acidimicrobiia; order Acidimicrobiales; family VFJN01; genus ZC4RG19. The sequence continues at coordinate 3,140 of JBKPRV010000580.1, forward strand.
GAACGAACCGATGGTGATGCGGGACGACCACGCCCCGCCGCTGGTACGAGTGCTCGCGGCCTCGTTGCGCCGAGCCGCGGCCCAGCCGAGGGTGGCCCGGGATGTGCGCCGGCTGCGAGGTCGGGTGGGGCTGCGATCGACGGTCGGGCCTCAGGCGGCGACGATCGACTTCGCCCGCGGGGTCGTGCGGGTGACGCATGGCGTCCGCCGCGACGTGGACGTGCTCATCGAGGGCGATCTCGAGGCCATGGGCCGCCCCGGGGCGGCGAAGCCCAAGGTCAGCGGCGCGATGCGCCATCCGCGGCTCGCGCTGGGTGTCGGCAAGGTCCTCGACGCCGGTCCTCCCGGTGGCTGGCGGGGCGCGGTGGACGCGCTGTGGGACTGGGCGGAGGGTGACCACGGGCGGCCGGGGTTGCTCCGGGTGGTGTGCCGCGACGACGGACGCGAGCACATCCTCGGCCGGCCCGGCGGCAGCCGGGTCGAGGTGCATGGCCCCCAGTGGGCCCTGGTGGGGGTCTTCACCGGCGCCGACCACCTGGGGGCGGCGCTGATGGAGGGGCGGGTGCAGGTTGTGGGCGACATCGCGGCGTTGAGCCGGTTCGTCGGGGTGCTCACCCGGTTCATGTTCGGCGAGGAAGGGGGCCGGTGATGCTGCCCGACGGCACGCGGACGGTCCGGATCGAGGCCGCTTCGATCGACGGACCGATGGTCGGCAAGTTCCTGTCGGCCGAGAAGTTCGAGCGCAGCCTGCCCGGCGGGGTCTCCCTGGCCGACTTCGCGCTGGCGACCGATCTGGGCGGGACGCCGCAGCTCGGCTGGTGGGGTGACTGGCGGGCCCCGGCGCTGGGCGACATGGTCCTGCGGCCGGACCCTGCGACCGGGGTCGCCGAGCCCGGCGCCGGTGACACGGTCGGCTTCCTCGGGTCGTTCACCGAGGTCGCCCGTACCAGGGCGATCTTGCCGCGGCCCGGCCGCTGGTCGACGAGGCGGTCCAGATCGCCGAGGAGTCGGGCGGAGCGTGGACACCGTTCGTCCTCTTCGGGTGGGCGGTCCTCGCCCTCCACGAGGGAGACCTCGCCACGCTGGGCCGCGCGTGCGAGACGTTCCACCACGCGGCCGTAGCGATCGGGCTCCCGGGCGATGCCGTCCAGCCGTGGCTCGCCTTGGGCCACGTGGTCGTCGGTGACGTCGAGACCGCCCGGCGGCTGGTCGAGCCCGTCCACCTCGAACACCACCTGTTCTTCGAGTCGACCCGGTTGGCCGTCCAAGCCCTCGTCGAACGCGCCTCCGGCGAGCCCGAGCGCGCCGAGGGAGCCGCCCATCGGGCCCTGACGCTCGCCCACGGCAACGGCCACTTCGTCTGCGAGGTCGTGGCGGTGGAGACGCTGGCCGGGGTGGCGATCGACCTCGAGGCCCACGACCAGGCGGCCCGATTGCTGGGCTCGGCCGCCGCCCGCGGCCGAGCGCTCGGGTTCGTCCGCCTGCCGCTGATGCAGCCTGCCCACGACACCGACATCGCCACCGTCATCGCTGCCCTCGGTGCGGAGCGGTACGAGGATCTCGCCACCGAGGGCGCGCGGATGTCCTGGGACGACACCATCGACTACGTCACCCGCGGGCGGGGCGAGCGCAACCGGCCCGCAGCCGGCTGGGCCAGCCTGACCCCCACCGAGCTGACCGTCGTCAAGCTCGTGGCCGAGGGCCTGTCCAACCAGCAGGTCGCCGAGCGGCTGTTCGTCGCCCCCCGCACCGTCGGCACCCATCTCACCCACGTGTACGCCAAGCTCGGCATCGCCACCCGCACCGAGCTCGCCGTCGCCGCACTGCGACGCAGCTGACCTCATCGTACCCCTTGACTATCGAAGTTCGATATATCAGGATTCGAGCATGCTTCGCTCGAAACCACTTCCGGCGGCGTCGTTGCACGTCGTGCTGGCCCTCCTGGACGGCGAGCTGCACGGCTACGCCCTCATGCGCCGCGTCGAGGAGCTGAGCGGCGGCGTCGTCCGCATGGGGCCCGGCACCCTCTACGGCACGCTCAACCGCCTCGTCGAGGGCGGGCTGATCGAGGAGACCACCGACCGGTCACCCCGCACGGACAACGAGCGGCGCCGCTACTACGACCTCACCCCCAACGGACGCGCAGTCGCCCTCGACGAGCTCAGGCGGCTCCAGAGCCTCGTCCACCGGACCGCCGGTCACCTCCCGGGCGCAGCACCCGCATGAGCACGCACCCACGCACGCTCGGGGCCTACCGGCTGGCGGTCCGCCTCTACCCGAAGCGGTTTCGCGACGAGTACGGGCCCGATCTCGTCGGCCTCGTCACCGACCAGCTCCGCGAGGAGCCCACCTGGCGCGTGCTCGGCCGCACCACCGTCGATCTCGCTCTCACCGTTCCCACCCGACACCTGGAGGCCCACATGTCCCGCAGCGCTACGACTCTGGTCCCCGTGATCTTCGGTGCGGTCGCACTCAGCGCGGTCGTCGTCGGCGTCACCGTCGGTCACCCCGGCGTCCTCCTGGCCTGCCTCGCGGTGGCCGTCATCGCCGTCTCGCTGGCGCTCGTCGCCACTCACCGGGCCCGGCCCCTCACCGAGCCCCGCCCCACGACCCGCAACTGGTGGAAGCTCCTCGGCGGCGGCGCCTTCGTGCTGGCGGTCCTCATCGCCACCACCACCGCCACCGGCGAGCTCCCTGACGGCGCGTGGTTCGTCGCCATGGTCACCGGGCTCACCGCCCTCGTCCTCATCGGCGCCGGGATCGTCCTGGGCATCGCCCACCTCGCCTCCCGAGCCAACCGGAGCACCGCCGCCTAGCGGGAGGGCTGCCTCGGGTCCCGCCGTGCGGCGTGGGCGCGGATGAGGCGATGGAGGTAGGAGTCGGGCACCTCGGCCACCCGGGGCGGCAGCTCGACCTCGATGCGGGCGACTCCCGGCTCGGCCGGGGTGATCCGGCACGGTTCGTCGGTGAGCAGCTCGACGGCGGCGGCGTTGTCCCACTGCACGTAGTTGACGAAGCTGTGGATGCCGTTGCCGGCCGCCACCTCGCCCAGCGTGCGGGTCAGCAGCGTGCCGATCCCTCGGCGCTGGTAGGCGTCCAGCACGGTGACGGCCACCTCGGCGACGCCGGGGTTGCCGGCCTCGCGGATGTAGCGGGCGACGCCGACACCCTTCGGCACCGGCCTGTCCTCGAACACGGCGACACAGGCGAAGTGATCGCGGTAGTCGAGGTTGGTCAGGTGCTCGAGCTCCTCACCGTCGAGCTCCTCGGGGGCGTTGAAGAAGCGATGGCGCCGCGAGCGCGGCGACAGCTCGGCGAACCCGGCCGCCAGCTCGAAGCGATCGCCGTACAGCAAGGGGCGGATGAGCACCGGCTGGCCGTCGCTCAACACCTCGCGGCGCGACCTCTCCTCGACGAGCCAGGTGGGGCATGACTCGCACCGGCCCCGGCGCGGGCAGCCCGGGCAGGCCAGCGAGTCGACCTCTACGCCGTCGCCGCCGTCCTCCCAGCACCGGCCGCAGCGGGCACACACGGCCCGCCGGCCCGGCGGGGAGCCGGAGGGCTGCAGGTCGCCCGAGCCGCACGCTCGGCAGGTGCGGCCGTCATCCATACAACTCCTCGACGACGCCGCTGTAGGACTTGACCACGATGGCCCGGCGCACCTTCAAGGTGGGAGTGAGCTCGCCCGACTCGACGGACAGGTCGCGGGGCAGGATGGCGAAGGCCCGGATGGACTCCGCCTTGGACACCGAGCGGTTGGCCTCGTCGACGGCCGCCTGCAGGTGCGCCCGGAGCAGGTCGTGCGCGAGCAGCTCGGCCGTCGCCAGGTCCGCCAGCTCCAGGTCGGACGCCCACTCCCGGAGAGCCTCGTGGTCGACGGCGAGCATCGCGGCCACGAACGGGCGCTGGTCACCGACCACCACCGCCTGGCTGACCAGCGGGTCGGCCCGCAGGCGGTCCTCGAGCGGCGCCGGCGCCACGTTCTTGCCGGCGGCGGTCACGATGAGCTCCTTCTTGCGCCCGGTGATCCGCAGGTAGCCCTCGGCATCCAGCTCGCCGATGTCGCCGGTGTGGAACCACCCGTCCGCCTCGAGCACCTCGGCGGTCGCGGCCTCGGCGTTCCAGTAGCCCGGGAACACCTGGGGACCGGACGCGAGGATCTCGCCGTCGTCCGCGATGCGGACCGACGTCCCCGCCACGGGACGCCCGACGGTCCCGGGCCTCCAGGCGTCAGCCCGGTTCACGGTCAACGTCGGGCTGGTCTCGGTGAGGCCGTAGCCCTCGAAGATCCGCACGCCGATGCCGTTGAAGAAGTGGGTGAGGCGCTCGCCCAGCGGCCCCCCGCCGCTGAACGCGAACCTCAGCCGCCCCCCGAACGCCGCGTGCAGCTTGCGGTACACCAGGGGCCGGAACACCACGTGCTCGGCGCTGACGATGGGCTGGAGGCGTCCGGCGGTGTGGCCCTCCGACCACCGGATGGCCACCTGCTCCGCCCGGTCGAAGACCTTGCTCCGCCCGGCGGCGGCGGCCTTGCGCTGAGCGGTGTTGAACACCTTCTCGAACACCCGGGGCACGGCGACGAGCAGGGTCGGCTGGACAATGGCCAGCTCCTCCGGGAAGTGGGCGAAGTCGGTGGCGAACGCCAACTTGGCACCCCACTCGACGCACACGAGGGTGATGCTCTTCGTGAGGGTGTGGGCCAGCGGCAGGAAGAGCAGGGTGACCTCGTCGTCGCGGAGCATCGACCGGACGGCGTCGAGGTTCTGCGCCACGTTGGTGCGCAGGTTCCTGTGGGTCTGCATGCAGCCCTTGGGCCGCCCGGTCGTGCCCGACGTGTAGACGATCGTGGCCAGCCCATCGGCGGTGAGGCCCGCGATGCGCTCGTCCAGGGCGGCATCGTCGACGTCCCGGCCCCGGGACGCGAGCTCCTCGAGGGCGCCGTCCTCGATCACCAGTGCCTCACGGCACGCGCTGGCGTCGGCATGGATCGCGTCGTAGGTCGATCGCATGACCGGGGTCTCGACCACGGCCATGCAGGCGCCGCTGTCGCCGAGGATCCACTGGATCTGCTCGGCCGACGAGGTCTCGTAGATCGGCACCGTGACCGCTCCGGCGGCGAGGATGGCGTAGTCGACCAGCACCCACTCGAGCCGCGTGTGCGACAGGAGGGCCACCCGGTCCCCCGGGGCCACACCGCTGGCGACGAGGCCCTTGGCCAGGGCCCGGACCCGCGCGTAGAAGTCCCCTGCCGAGACGTCGACGAACCCGCCGCCCTCGCGGTAGGCGGCCACGGGCCGCCCCGGCTCCCGTTCGGCGCGGCGCATGACCGGCTCGAGCAGGTGGGCACGGGCGTCGAGGGGGGCCAGGTCAGGCCCGGTGGCCACACGTAGCGTCGCGTGGGCGGGGGTGGATGTCATCGCGTGTCCCTTCCAGTGGTCGCCAGCTCTCGCTCTTCGCTGTCGGCATCGGGGGCGGGGTGCGGCCGCTCCCGTTGCGTGGTGTCGATCGACCGCGGGCGGCGTCGCAGGAACACGACCGCCCCCACGATCAGGCTCCCGATCGCTCCGGCCGCCAGGCCCAGCGGCAGCCACACCTTGGCCAGCAGCACCTGGCGCCGCATGGCGGTGACCGTGTCGGCCACGTCGGCCACGGAGGCCGGGGTCTGCTCGTAGCTGTACTCGAACAGGGGGCTCGCGGGCGCGACCGCGAGGTTGTCCAGGGCGGCGCTCGTCGCGACCGCCTCGCGGACGCCGGGATAGTGGCTCAGCACGTCCTGCAAGACCGGCAGGCTCGTGAGCACCGGCCTTGCGCCCACCGACTCGGACACCGACACCCGGACCTCGGCCCCGGTGAGCGGCTCGACCGCGGCCTGCCCTGCGAGGGAGAGCACGTACTCGATCGGGATCGGCTCGGCCGCGAAGCCGCTGAGCGTCGCCGCATCCTCGGGCGTCAGCACCGGTGTGAGCGCGGCCACGAGCGAGTCGACGTCGACGCCCGCGGCCAGGAGCTGCGGCTTCAGCTGGACGAGGGTCATGCTCTCGGGCAGCGGCACGGTCTTCGTGAGCTCGGCGAGGTAGGCGTCGCTCAGCGGTGCCTCGTCGAGGCCCGCGGTGAAGTTCGACAGGTGCAGGCCCTCGAGGTCGGTGGTCGGGGTCTCTCGGTCACCGACGAGCTCGTAGGTGTCGCCGATCTCGTTCTTGTAGATGTGGTACGTCTCGTCCCGGCTCGTGTCGAACGGCAGGTTCAGGCGGTAGCTGCCGGAGCGGTCGACCACGTTGTCCGGTTCGAACGCGTAGGCCCGGTCGTCGGCGACGTTCTCGATGGACGAGCGGTCCATCACGTACTGGTTGGTCTGGGTGACGTCGAGCAGATCTCCCGCCACCTGATGGATGGTCTCCCGCACCACGACCGTCGACGAGCCGCTCTCGTCACCGATCGCCTCGATGTGCCGGTCCACGGTCAGTGGCATCGTCACGGGCTCGGCGAGCGGGGCTGCCGTCACTGGGTCCACGAGCAAGCTGAAGCTCCCCTCGTAGCGGGGACTCGCGTCAAGGTCGGTGGGGTACTTCACCACGATCGGTACCCCTACGACCATCCACAGTAGAACGGCGACGGCCAAGCCACCGGCCAACCAGAGGGCGGTCCTGGGGTAGCGGTGACGAGCACGACCGACGTTGGTGTCGTCAGGCATCGTCTCTACCTCCTCGCCTCCGGGTTACGCCTCCTGCACCCGCGCCACCACGGGCACCCAGCAGGGACTCGCAGGACCTTGGTCACAACCCGAGGCCGCCAAAGGGACCTTCGCCTCTGGCGCACACCCTGCTGGTGGCGCGTCGCTGAGCGGGCATCGATAAGGGGTGTGCCATGAGACGAGTCGTGGTCGAGCAGTTCGGTGGCCCCGAGGTCCTGCGGGTGGTGGAGGAGGACGCTCCCCGGCCCGGGCCGGGCGAGGTGCTGGTGCGGGTCCTGGCCGCCGGGGTGTCCTTCACCGACGCCCTGCTGCGCGCCGGCACCTACCTCGGGGTGCCCCGGCCCCCGTTCACGCCGGGCTACGAGCTCGTCGGCGTCGTCGAGGAGGTCGGCCCGGGCGCCTCCCGGCTCCGCCCGGGGGACCGGGTCGGCGTGCTGACGGTCTGGGGCTCGAACGCCGAGCTGGTGTGCGTGCCGGAGCGCTACGCCGTCGAGGTGCCCGAGGACCTCGACCCCGCGGAGGTCGTGAGCCTCGTGTTCCCGTACATGACCGCCTACCAGATGCTGCACCGGGCCGCGAAGGTGAGCAGCGGCGAGGCGGTGCTGGTGCACGGCGCGGCCGGCCGGGTGGGCACCGCGGCCCTGGAGCTGGGCGCGCTCGCCGGCTTGCGCCTGTTCGGGACCGCATCCGCCCGCGACCGCGCCACGGTCGAGGGGCTCGGCGCGGTGGCCATCGACTACCGGACCGAGGACTTCCTGGCCCGCGTGCGAGAGCTGTGCCCCGGCGGCGTGGACGTGGTGCTCGACGGGATCGGGGGCGCGGTGTCGCTCCGGTCCTTCCGGGCCCTGCGGCGCGGCGACCCTCTCGTCGGAGACCCCGGCGGGCGGCTCGTCGTGATGGGCAACTACAACACGATGGTGAACGGGAAGAAGAGCTGGCGAGGCTGGGCCGAGTGGTACCCGGCCACGGGCCTCGTATGGCTCTGGGGCACCCTCTCGCCCCGCCGCCACGTGATCGCCTACCGCATCCAGAAGCTGCGCATCGACCACCAGGACTGGTTCCGGGAGGACTTCCTCGCCCTGCTCGAGCTGCTGCGCGCGGACAAGATCCACCCGGCGGTCGCCGAGCGCCTGCCGCTGTCCGAGGCTCGCCAGGCGCATGAGCTGCTCGAGAGCACCGCAGCGCGGGGCAAGCTCGTCCTCATGCCCTAGGGTACGGTGCCCTCCCGTCGGCGCAGGGGGAAGGACGGGGCGTGGGATTCGAGCGTGAGGAGATCGCCGAGGCGTTCCGCCGCTACACGGAGGCCGCCGGCGCCGCGGGGCGGACCGGTGACTGGCGACCGTGGGTCGAGTGCTTCACACCCGACGTCCACTACATCGAGCACCACTACGGGCACTTCCATGGCCGGGAGGCCCTGCTGGAGTGGATCACCGCCACCATGACCGCGTGGCCGTTCACCCACATGCAGGAGTTCCCGTGGGACTGGTGGACGATCGACGCCGACGAGGGCTGGCTGGTGGGCCAGGTCCAGAACCGGTTCGTCGACCCCGGGGACGGACGGATCTACCAGGGCGCCAACTGGACCCGCCTGGTCTATGCCGGTGACGGCTTGTTCTCCTCCGAGGAGGACGTCTACAACCCGGCCACCTTCGCCCCGGTGGTCGAGTCGTGGCTGGCAGCCTGGGCCGCGCACCACCCCGATCCCTGACCTGATCCCGGCCTGGAGGTAGGTTCCCCGGGCGATGGAGCTGCGCAGGCCTGGGGACGGGCCGCCCGGCGCCGGCTCCGACGTCGACGCCGGCATCACCCTGGCCCCGGCCGGGGACGCTGGCGCGCGGGGTGACGAGAGGGGCGAGGGGCCGCAGCCGGAGGGGGCCGGCGCGGTGGTGGCG
>JBKPRV010000581.1:0-6015 GCA_046734715.1 Actinomycetota bacterium
CCCTGGACCGTAAGTCCTGCTCAAACGAACAATCCCGGACCGCTGTACACGGCCCGGGACCAGGAAGTGGAGGTGATGGGATTCGAACCCACGACTTCTTCGATGCGACCGAAGCGCTCTAGCCAGCTGAGCTACACCCCCATACGGGACTGCTCATGCTAGCGGACGGTCCTCGCCGCCCACGACCTCGCCCCCCGCCTCGATGGCCCGTTGCAGGCGAGTCTGGAGGACGGTGGTGGTGACATCGCCGCGCGAGCGCTCCAGCACCGCACGCAGGGAGTCCAGGGTGCGTCGCAGGCCGTTGGTGAGGGCGTCGGGGTAGTCCACCGTGACCAGCGCGTCGTAGACGTCGTCCATGGCGGCCAGCAGCGCCTCGCCCCGGTCGAGGTCGCCCTCGCGCAGGCGGTCGAGCAGGTGGCGCCGCAGCTCGCTGGCGGCTTCGGCCACGCCCCGCATCCAGGCCGTGGGCGACACCGACAGCTCGTCGGGCCCCGGGCCGGGGACCGGCTCGCCCGCCACCAGGGCGGCCACCGCCCGGGCCTCGACGTACTCCTTTTCCGCGTCGTGCAGGAACCCGGCGTGCGCCAGCGCCGGGAACGGGACCAGCGCCCGCTGCGCGTCCCGCACCGCGGCCTCCGACTCGGCCGCCAGCGCCGCGGCCGCCGCCGCGTCCAGCCGGTGGACCGCTCGGATGCTCGACCCCGCGGCCCGGATGGCCCGGCGGCAGGCCGGCAGGGCCTCCTCCCGGGCACCGTTGGCGCCCTCGAGGTCCGCACCGATGGCGGCCACGATGGCACGCAGATGATCGCGGCGGCCGCCGCCCCCAGGCTCGGACAACGCGCGTGCTAGCGAGCGGCGCCGCTGCCGATGATGACCACGGACGGGCGAGGCGCCCGGATCGGGGTGAGGTACCGCACCTTCTGTGCCCTCTCGGCCTCCAGCCGCCCGCGCCGCACCAGCAACGCGAGGTAGGCCACCAGCAGCGTCACCGCCCCGGCCTCGGCCACGATCCACGCCGGGCCGAGCAGCACCGCGGGCGCGATGCCCGCCAGGCTGACCAGCAGCAGGAACGACAGCACGTGGCGGCGGCGCCGGTAGGCCACGGCCCGCCGCTGATGAACAGCAGCCGACAGCGCGCTGACCGAGCGGCTGCCGAAGCCGTCGGACGGAGGCCGGACGACCGCACCGATCACCCCGGGGGCGATGGCCTCGCCCACGCTGTCGGACCGCCTGGGGAGATTCAGCGCATGCACCTCGGCGTCCTCACTGTCGGCGACATCCTCGAACTCATCGTCGCCGTCGGCGCCATAGCTGTCGAGACCGAAATCCGGCGTGGCCCGCTGCAGAGACCAGAGCTGGCTGCGGAAGGACATGATCGACGCGAGGGAACGCGCCTCCCGCCGGCTCTCCAGCCACGGGGGCACCAGAACCGCCGCCCAGATCGCCCCAAGGAGCAGGAAAACTTCCACGGCATCACTCTCCAACCACTGCCTTGAAGCGACCCTAAACCGGATCGGCCAGGGCGTGGTGGATGCCGTCTGACCAGGGCCGCAGCCCCGGACGGGCGTCGCTGAGGGCTAGAGGCCCAGCTCGGCGTCGAGGCCGTCGGTGCGGCGGTAGGTGCCGCTGCGCCCGCCGGTCTTCTCCCAGAGGGCGATGTCGCCGATCACCATGCCGCGGTCCGACGACTTGCACATGTCGTAGATGGTCAGGCACGCCACCGCGCAGGCGGTGAGGGCCTCCATCTCGACCCCGGTGCGGTCGACGGTCTCGACGTGGGCCTCGACCTCGATGTAGTCGTCCTCGATCCGGAAGTTGACCAGCACCGAGCCGACCAGCAGCGGGTGGCACAGGGGGATCAGCTCGGGCGTGCGCTTGGCCGCCTGGATACCGGCCACCCGGGCCACGGCGAGGACGTCCCCCTTGTTGATGGCCCCCCGGGCGACCAGCGACGTGGTCTCGGCCTTCATGTGGACCCGCCCCCGGGCTACGGCCCTGCGGTGGGTCGGTTCCTTCGGGGTGACGTCCACCATGCGGGCCCGGCCGAGGGGGTCGAGATGGGTGAGTCCACGGTCAGGCATATGCCCAGACTAGTCACGCTGGACTGATGCACCCGCAGGCCGGATGCTCGCGGCCGTCAGCCGCCGATCTGGCTCATGCTGCGGCGGGGCCGGACGAAGGTCACCTGACCGATCATGTGGCCGGCCCACTTGCCCGCCACGCAGCGCTGCACCGCGGCGGCCACGTCGTCATCGGACGACTCGCCGTCCCTGACCAGCGCCCGCAGGTCGACCTCGTCCACCGCGAACAGGCACGACCGCAACTGGCCGTCGGCCGTGAGCCGGATGCGGTCACACGAGCCGCAGAACGGCCGGGTCACCGAGGGGATGACCCCGATCTCGCCCTTGCCGTCCCGGTAGGCGAAGCGCTCGGCCGGTTGGTGGCCCCGGACCAGCGGCTCGACCGGGAACTCGGCGCCCACCGCGGCGACGATCTCCTCCTGGCTGACCACCGCGTCGCTGCGCCAGGACTGGTCGGCGTCGAGCGGCATCCACTCGATGAAGCGCATGGTGACGCCGCGGTCCCGGCCGAAGCGGGCCAGGTCCAGGATCTCGTCGTCGTTCACGCCCCGCATGACCACGACGTTGATCTTGACCGGGTCGAGGCCGGCCTCGCACGCGGCGTCGATCCCGTCCAGCACCCGGTCCAGCTCGTCGCGCCGGGTGAGCTCGACGAAGCGGTCACGGCTGAGGGTGTCGAGCGAGATGTTGACCCGGCGCAGCCCGGCGTCTCGCAGGTCGGTGGCCTGCGACCGCAGGGTGGCGCCGTTGGTGGTCAGGGCCACGTCGACGGGAGCGCCATCGGGTGTGCGCAGGGCGGCGATCTTGGCCACCAGCACGGGCAGGTGGGCCCGCACCGTGGGCTCACCGCCGGTGAGGCGGACGCTGTCCACCCCGAAGTGCTCGACGCACACCCGCGAGATGCGCTCGATCTCCTCGAACGTCAGGACGTCGGACCGGGGCAGCCACTGCATGCCCTCCTCCGGCATGCAGTAGCTGCAGCGGAAGTTGCACCTGTCCGTCACCGACACCCGCAGGTCGCGGTGAACGCGGCCGTAGCTGTCGACGAGGGGCTTGGGCATCGGGGTCAGCCTAGGGGGCGTGCCCGATAGTCGGCGGCTCGGCGAGGAGAAGCACCTCTACCAGGTCACCCGCGTCCACCCCGTCGCCGTCGGGCAGGACGACCAGCCCGTCGGCCCGGGCCATGGCGCCCAGCTGATGCGACCCCTGCCCGCCCGACGAGCGCACGGCCAGCTCGCCGTGGGGCCCGCCGCCCGCGGCCACCGTCGCCCGTGCGAACTGGACCTTGCCGTCGGGCGAGCGGCGGAACGGCTCGGCGGCCACGGCCGGGAAGCGGGGCAGGTGTAGCCGTTCGGGCCGGTGCCCCGCCATCAGCCGCAGGCCGGCGCGGGCGAACAGGGCGAAGCTGACCATGGACGACACCGGGTTGCCGGGCAGGCCGAACACCGGGACCTGGCGATCAGGGTCCGGGCCGGGCACCACGCCGAAGGCCAGCGGCTTGGCCGGGCGGATCGCCACCTGCATCCAGCGCATGTCGCCTATCTGGTCGAGCACCACCCGCACCAGGTCGATGTCGCCCATCGAGACGCCCCCGCTCGAGATCACCGCGTCGCAGTCGGCGGCGCCCCGCTCGATGGCATCCCGGATGGCGTCCTCGTCGTCGGGCACCCAGCCCAGGTCGATCGGTATGAACCCCGCCTCGGCCGCCATGGCCAGCAACGTGGGCCGGTTGCTGTCCCGGATCTGGCCGGGCCGCAACGCCCCTGGTCCCGACACCAGCTCGTCGCCGGTGGACATGACGCCCACCCGCGGCCGGGGATGGGCCAGGACCTCGGCCACGCCCAGCGAGGCCAGCACGCCCACCCGGCCGGGCGTTATCTCGTCGCCGGCGGACAGCACGACCTCGCCCGGCTTGAGGTCCTCGCCCACCTCCCTCAGGTGGGTGCCGGCCTCGACGGCCGCGTCGATGCGGACGGACTTGCCGCTGTCGAGCCGCTCGGTCCGCTCCACCATGACCACCGCGTCCGCCCCGTCCGGCAGCGGCGCGCCGGTGAAGATGCGCATCGCCTCGCCCGGCCCGAGCGGGCGGGTCGCCGGATGCCCGGCCGCCACCTCGGCCACCACCGGGAGCGTCACCGGCGCCGAGGCCACATCCTCGGCCCGCACTGCGTAGCCGTCCATGGCGGTGTTGACGAACGGGGGGATCGCCTCGGCGGCCACCACGTCCTCCGCCAGCACCAGTCCGATCGCGCCGGTGGCCGGCACCTTCACGGGTGCGAGCCGCTCGCAGCCGGCCAGGACGTGGGCGAGGGCTTCGTCGAGCGGGACCACGGAGGCCACCCTAGGGCGACCGGCCGCCGGCAGCCCTATGGGATCAGACGATGCCCCGGCGCCGCACGACCTCGGCGAGGAACTCGCGGAACTCGGGACCGAGGTCCTCACGGTCCAGCGCCAGCTCGACGGTGGCCCGCAGGTAGTCGAGCTTCTTGCCGATGTCGAAACGGCCCTCGTCGAACACGAACCCGTACACCGGCTGCTCGGCGAGCAGGATGGCGATGGCGTCGGTGAGCTGGATCTCGCCCCCCACGCCCGGCTTGGTGCGGTCGAGGGCGTCGAAGATCTCGCCGGTGAACAGGTAGCGGCCCATGACGGCCAGGTCGGAGGGGGCGTCCTCGGCCTTGGGCTTCTCGACGATGCCCCTCAGCCGCACCAGGTCGGGCCGGTCGGTGGGCTCGGGATCGGCACACCCGTACGACGAGATCTCCTCGGGCGGGAAGGACTTGAACGCCACGACGGACGCTGCGGTCTCGGCGTAGACGTGGATCATCTCGGTGAGCACCGTGGAGTGCTCGTCCATGATGTCATCGCCCAGCATGACCACGAACGGGCTGTCACCCACGTGCTTGCGGGCCACGGACACGGCGTGACCCAGCCCCAGCGCCTCGCCCTGGCGCACGTAGTGGATGTCGGCCAGGTCGGCCAGCCCCCGCACCTCGCTGAGCTGGTCGTGCTTGCCGGACGCCTCCAGTGACACCTCCAGCTCGATCGACCGGTCGAAGTGGTCCTCGAGGCTGCGCTTGCCCCGCCCGGTGATGATGAGGATGTCGTCGATGCCCGACCGGACGGCCTCCTCCACCACGTATTGGATGGCCGGCTTGTCCACCACCGGCAGCATCTCCTTCGGCTGCGCCTTGGTGGCCGGGAGGAAGCGAGTGCCGAGCCCCGCCGCCGGGATCACTGCCTTGCGAACCGCGCTCATGACGGTCGCCTCCCTTGTCTCTGGTCCCTCGTACCGTCGAGTCTCGTACCGTCGAGTCTCGATACGCCGCGCCATCCGCCGCCTGCCGACCCCGAACGCTACGCGCTGGCCCACCACGAGGGCGAAACCCTGGGTCCCGCACCGTAGGGACCTTCATCGGTGTCCCCGGCGCATCTCCGTCGAACTGCCAGCACGCGCGCAGCGCAGGCCAGGAGTCAGCCAGGACCGCCGAGACCGCGCCCGTCCCCACCGGCGATCCGACCCGAGTCTCCGCCCCACCGCCAGCCCCGGCCCAATCAGCCAGGACCGCCCAAACCGCGCCCGGGCCTCGCCGGCTATCCAACCCAGGTCTCGATCTCCCCACGCCCAGCCCCGCACCCCCGGCGCAGGCCAGACGTCAGCCAGGACTGCCCAGACCGCATCCGTCCCCACCGGCGATCCGACCCAGGTCTCGATCTCCCTGCGCCCAGCCCGAAGCCCCGCGCAGGCCAGACGTCAGCCAGGACTGCCCAGTCCGCGCGAGTCCCCGCTGGCGATCCGACCCAGGTCTCGATCTCCCCACGCCCAGCCCCGCACCCCCGGCGCAGGCCACGACAGCCAGGACGGCCCAACCGCGCCCGTCCCCGGTGGCGATCCGACCCAGGTCTCGATCTCCCTGCGCCCAGCCCGAAGGCC
>JBKPRV010000582.1:0-6841 GCA_046734715.1 Actinomycetota bacterium
CCCATCATGGGCCGACTACCTCCGTCTTTCCGTCTACGGGCAGCTTCATGGCTGCGATCAGGTTGCGCATGTCAGGCCTCCCTGTCGTCGTCAGGGCCCCCCTGGGTGATCGGGTCGGGATAGAGCCAGCTCTGGAGCAGCCGGGTGACCCTGGGCATCACGAGCCAGGTCATGATCGGGACCGTGACGGCGGTGGTGAGGGCCAGGCGGGGTACCCGGGTGAGCTCCTCGAGGATGGGTTCGAGAGCGAGCACCACCAGGGTGATGAGGGGGAAGAGAGTGATCCAGGTGAGCATGGCCATCTCGTATCGGGGCGGCGGATCGGCCGCCGGGCCGCCCGGCAGGGTGAACCAGGTCTCCAGGCCGGTCACGACCCGGGTCCGCATCGGCCCGATGGTGTGGGGCTCGGCGCGCTCGAGCCAGGCGGCGCGCTCGTCCGATTCGAGCCAGGCCCGCAGGTGTGCGGGAGAGTCGAAGCGATAGACGATCCGGTACTCACCGGTCGACGCGGCCTCGGGGCGGAACACCTCGACGCCCAGGTGACCGGGGAACCCGCCGGCGGCGGCGATGATCCCCTGGAGGAACCCCTCGTAGAACGGCTCATGACCCGGCTTGACCCGTCGCGTGATGGTCGTGGTGACGGGACCGGCGGTGCCTCCCGACGGCGAGCCGAACGCTCGGCGCGCGTCGTCGCTCAAGCGAGCGCCTCGTCCGCGAACTGGAGCAGCCCGATGGTGTTGCCGCCGGGATCGACGAACCACGCCGACAGGCCGAAGCCGACGTCGGCAACGCCGTCCAGCGTCCGGAGGCCGGGCCCGTCGTAGTCGAGGATCTCGACGCCGCGGGCACGTAGCTCCCCGACCTCGGCGGCCACGTCGTCGACCCGCCAGCTGGCCCTGGTCGTCTCCTCGGTGCTCGGGGTGCTGGTACGGGTGACGACCAGCCGGCTGTCGCCACCGCACAAGAACGTGACGAAGTCGTCGTTCTCGATCAGGACCTCGAGCCCGACGGTGTCGCCGTAAAACCGCTTCACCGCGCCGAGGTCGGGCGCCGTGAGCATCACGTCGATCGAATGGTCTGCCAGCATGTCATCTCCTTCCGGCTCGACTGCGCCGGGCGTTCTCCGTCTCGCCGAGCGGTGCTGTGGCCACGTTCTGTCGTGTCATCGACCGAGCGTCTCGACGATCAGGCGGGCGGTCTCGCCCCCGCTGAAGTTCTGTTGCCCGGTGATCAGGTTCCCGTCACGGATGGCGAAGCTCCTCCACAGACCCGCCTGGATGAAGTTGGCGCCCAGCGCCGTGAGCTCATCCTCTATCCGCCACGGCATGACGTGCCGGTCGCGGGGAAGGGCGCCCAGGTCCCACACCGACTGATCGGTGTAGTCCTCTTCCACGTTGGCGAAGCCGGTGACGGTCTTGCCGGCGACCAGTGCCTCGCCATCGGAGAGCCGCGTGTAGCGAAGCACCGCGACGCCGTGGCAGAGGGCGGCGCAGACCTTGGCGGCCTCGTAGAAGTCGACGAACTTGTCGTGCAGGTTGGTGGCGGCCTCGAAGGTGAACATCGGCCCCTGCCCACCCACGACGACGATGGCGTCGAACCGGTCCACGTCGATCTCGTCCACGGGGCGCGTGGTCCCGACCAGCTTCACGAATTGGGGGTCGTGCTTGTAGCCCCGGCTGATGACGTCCTCGGCCTGCCACTGGCTGGCGTCCTCCGGATCGCTCATCGCGTCGGCCTCACAGCCGCCGCCGTCGGGGCTGAACAGCTCGACCTCGTAGCCGACCTCGGTGAACGTGAAGTAGGGGTGGGTCAGCTCGGCCCACCAGAAGCCGACCGGCCAGCCGGTCGTCGACGACGCCGCGGGATTGGACAGGACGATGGCGACCCGCTTCCGCTGCGCGGGCGCGCTGGGGTTGAGGTTCTGGTGACTCACTGGTTGACCTCCTCGCGGCGCCGAGGCTCCCGAGACGACCTCGGTGTCAGTAATGGGGTGTGGGCGGGACCATCTGGCCCTGGTGGACCGCCTCGGCGAAGGCCCGCGCCTCGGGCAGCCGGTACTCCTCGCCGTAGACCGACCCCGGCCGGCGGGGGGCTTCCATGACCGCCGCGTCCGCGTTCGAGCCCAGATCGACGGCGGCGAAGCCTGCGTCCTCGATCAGCCGGGCGACGATGCGCTTGGCCGCCGGGTAGTCGCCGCAGATGAACAGGACCACACGCTGGTCGCTCGGCCGGCTCGCGGCTTCCGCCTGGAAGCCGGCGGTCAGCGTGTTGAAGCCCCGGACGTACCGGGCGCCCGGCATCCGCGCCGAGTTGAACTCGGCCACCGTCTGGCCGTCGACAGGCTTGGCGCGCCCGCCGTACGGGTTGGTCGCGTCCACCACGACCTTGCCGGCCAGCGGTCCCACCTCCGCCAGGGCCTGCTCGATGGCGTCCCAGGGCACGGCCAGCATCACGACATCGGCGCTCGCGATCGCGTGGCCCGGAGCTGCGGCTGCGACGTGGTTGCCGAGCTCGGCGGCGCGGGCCGCCAGCTGGTCGGGATGCCGCGAGAAGCAGATCGCCACGTCGTGGCCGGCGCGTGACCACAACCGGGCGGCGTTGCCGCCGATGCTGCCCGATCCCACGATCGCGATGTGCACGGCTTCGGTGTAACCCCGGAACGAACCGGCGTCCAACACCGATTCCGGTACGCGGCGACAAGCTCAGCTTGTGAGGGGGGAGGGATAGGGTCAGGGTCGGTGGCGCCCGACCTGCGTCAGATGCGGTATGTGGTGGAGGTGGCCAGGGAACGGAGCATCTCTCGTGCCGCGGTCAAGCTCCACGTCGCGCAGCAGGCCGTGTCCCAGCAGATCAGGGTGGTCGAGCACGCGCTCGGGGTGGAGCTCTTCGAGCGGACCAGCCGGGGTGTGATGCTGACCTCGGCCGGCGAGGCGTTCGTCGAGGAGGCGCGCCGGGCGCTCCACGCCGCCGACCGCGCGGCGCAGCGAGCGCAGGCCGCGGCCCGTGGCGAGATGGGGACGCTCAGGCTCGCGTACACGCTCGCCACCGTCTACGAGACGTTGCCCGCACTGGTCGATGCGCTGGCCACGGAGCAGCCCGAGGTGAAGGTCAGGCCGCGCGAGGTGTTCGCGGAGGACATCGCGCGGATGCTCGACGACGGCCGCATCGACCTGGCCCTGGCACCCCACGTGGACCCTCGGGCCGGGGTCGACCAACGTCTCGTCCGCCGGGAGCCGTTCGTGGCCGCGGTAGCCGAGAGCCATCCCCTGGCCGCAGCCCAGTACATCCCGCTGGCCACGTTGGAGGACGAGACCATCGAGCTCTGGCCGGCGAGCATGTCACCCGGCTACCACGACGCGGTCGTCGCCGCCTGCCGGGAGGCCGGCTTCGAGCCGCGCCTCGACGAGCAGGGCGCCGGTTCCGCCGTCTGGGGCACCATCGCCCGCGGCCAGGGCGCCGGGCTGGTCGTCGCGTCGATGCGATCCCAGCTCCCCCGGGGCCTCATCCTGGTACCGCTCGCGCCGCCGACGCCCGCCCTGGCCATCGACCTCGTCTGGCAGAGCGACGGGACGGCACCAGTGGTGACCCGATTCGTCGACGTCGCTGCCCGGGTGGCGACGGACCGCGGCTGGCTGGCCGGCAGCGAAGCAAGCTGAGCCTCCGCATGCTCGGCGAGCCGGCGCTCGTCGTTCTGGTCACCATGACCGCCGTCGTGGCGACTCGCGGCGACGACGGAGACGAGACGGCCACCGCTGGTGGCTCGACCACGGAGTTCTCCATCACCGCGGAGGCGCCGACCACCACCGAGGCCCCGGCTGCGACCGCCGCGCCCGCACCAACAACCACGCCGGCACCGAGCCCGGGCGCCGAGGGCGGAGCTGCCTTCGAGGACGGGCGGCATGCCGTGAGGATCACCAATGTGGACGTCAGCGGGCGAACGGTGGAGTTCGACGTCATCCGGTTCCTGACCGGTGACGAGGCGACCGCCGCCTACCGTGAAGACCACCCCGCGGATCCCAACGGGTTCCCGGAGAACGACTATTACATCGTCGACGACAACCGGCGGCTGCGCACCTTGCCGGTGGCGGATGACGTGACCGTCACCGTGCTGGCCACGGGCGAGCCCGAGCCCACCGCCAACTCCCCGCACCCCATCGCCTTTGCCGAGTTGCCGGGGTACATCGCCCAGTTCGGGGCCGGGCCGTTCTGGCTTACCGTCAACGGCGGCAATCTCGTCGCGGTGGAGCAGCAGTACGTTCCGTGATCCCCTGACAGGCGACGCCCAGCGCCCAAACGCCAGGAGTCAGCCCGTCGTTGCCGTCCCCGCCTGCTTCACGAACCGGGCTCAGCCAGACTGGCTTCGCGCCCGATCGAGACGGGCGCGAGCCCGGGATCGCAGTGCCGTGGAACCGACGGCGGCCGCTTCGAACGGGACCGTAGCGCCAGAGGGTGTGTCGCTCGGCTGGGCACCGTCCCGCGCTGGTCCCGCGAATGAGGGCGACTGGGAGCCATCCGCGGTCAGCGACGGTCAAGGCTGGAGCGCCGGCGGGGGGCGGAATCCCTGGTCAGGGGCGCTCTCGTCCCGGTGGGGAGTGTGGGGCTAGCTGGAATCGAACCAGCGACCTCACCCTTATCAGGGCTGACCGCTATCGCGGCGTCTGTGCTGGTCAGTGCCCCTGCGACGATTCGCCGATGGGCCGGTCCCGCGTCGGTCCCGCGGCGAGCTCGCGGCCCGGTCGCCGAGCCTCCCGCCATCAACGCTCGCAACACGCGGCGGCCGGCTCGGGGCTGACGTCGTACCCGCAACCCTGCCATCCCGGAGCCGGGCGGCGGGCCGGCGCCTCCGAGGAGGAAGAACGGGAAGAAGAGCAGCATCCCCAACCCCTGCACCGAGCGGGCCCGGCCACCTGGGCGACGCGCTCGGCCACCTGGAGACCCCGATCCCGGCAATGTCTTCGCCCCTGCGTTCCACCTCCGCGGTTTGAACAAGGCGGGCGGCAGACCCCCTGAGGTCCGCATGCAGCGGCGAGATGTCCGGGTGCTGGCGCTCGTGCGATGGCATGCCGGGGAGCAAGCAGTCGGCGAACCACTCGATGATCGGCGTCGAGAGGAAGAGGTTGCGGTCCCCCCCAGCGCCGCACGCTCGGCGTCAAGCCGAAGTCGTACATCCCGAACACGAGGTTCGCCGCCAGGAACCGATCTGCGGCTCGATACCGATCGCGCACCCGGAGCAGAGTCCTGGCGGAGATATGGGCGCCAGCGGACTCTCCCCAGATCAGCAACCGGTCGTGAAGCGCCCCAGTTGCCTGAACGCTCGTGTCAACCAGTCACCGAACCCGGGGTGCCTCTGTGTTGTGTCAAGTGGCGGGGGCGGGTTCTTCGTGACGGGTGTGACGTCGTCGTTGGTCGGCCAGCATTCGCCGCCAGACGTGTGCGGCGATGCGGCGCTTCAAGCAGCGCATGGCTTCGTTGCGCGTCTTGCCTTCGGTGATCTTGCGGTCGAGGAACCGATGGCCGGAGCTCGAGCGCATGCGGACCTGGGTCACGGCGACGAGGTGCAGCGCGGAGTTCAGTTGTCGGTCGCCGCTGCGGGAGAGGCGGTGGGTGATCCGCTCCCCGCTGGACACCTCGATGGGGGCCACGCCGGCGTAGCAGGCGAACGCATCGGCGCTGCGGAACCGGGCGGCTGGGCCGGCGCGGCCAATGAGACGGACACCGAGTACAGGGCCGATGCCGTCGACCTCGATGAGGCTGCTGGCGTGCTCGTCGAGTGCCGCGGTCATGCGTTCAGCCATCGCGGCGAGCCGCTCGTCGAGAGCGCGGATGTCGCGCACGAGGTCCCAGGCGATGTCCTTGCGCGTCCGTTCCACCGGGCCGGCAGGCCGCACGCCACGCAGCGCCAAGGCGTTCGCGCTCAGCTTCTCGGAGGCTCTGGCCGAGGAGCTGCGCGGCACCCGCGAGCGCGTCACGGCGGTCGCACCGGGCTTCGTCACACCGAGTTCGCCGATCTCGCCAGCATCCACCACCCGGAGCGCCGCTTCCCACACCTGCTGCCGCGCCGCGTCGTCGCGTCCACGCTTCGCGCGCACGAGCACGGTCGCATTGTCAAGGTCGTCGATGCCCGCTACGCCTTCCTGGTGTTCGCCGGCCGATTCGCACCCCGGGCGGTGCTGCGGCGCATGATGGAACGCTCTCTGCGCCCGATGTCGCCCATCGAGCGGTAGAAGCCGAACGAGCCGGAGGACATTGCCAAGCTGCTGGGCCTCACCGGCACCGGAGGCCGATCTCCGCCCACGGGTGGAGCCCGGGAACCCGCCCGGGGGCGATGCGCGGCTGATCTGCGATCGCGATGATCAGGTCATCCGTCAGTCCCAGCCCGGAGGACGTTGACCATGCCGAGCGACATCCACCACCGCAGCCGCAACCCGAGGCGCCGGACCTCCACGCCGAGGCCCAGCGCTGGGTCCGCAGGAAGCGCATTCTCTACTCGATCATCGGGGTCTACCTGGCCCTGAGCGTCATGTGGTTCGCCATCGACATGGCGGACGGCACCGAGAGCCTGTGGTTCTACTGGCCGATGCTCGGCGTGGGCACCGCGGTCGCCGTGGTGGCGATCGTGCTGTTCGGCATGGGCGGCCTCTTCGGCGTCTCCTGGGAGCGGCGGCAGGTCGAGCGCTACGTCCGCGACCGCAGCGGTCCACGCGACGCCCCATGGTGACGGCCCGTCACGGGTGATCTCGAACCTGGCCACGGCCTAGCCGAGCCGGTGATCGGGGGCGTAACGGCGAGAGAGGAGGTGGACCATGCTCAGTCCTGGCGGGTCAGCAGGAACACCGGGAAC
>JBKPRV010000583.1:0-6652 GCA_046734715.1 Actinomycetota bacterium
ATACCGAGCTGTGCGGCCGGCTCATACGAGCCGGCCAGAAGGTGGTCATGTACTACGGCGCTGCGAACCGCGATCCCGAGGTGTTCGAGCAGCCCGAGCAGTTCGACGTCACCCGAACGCCCAACGACCACGTGGCTTTCGGTGGAGGAGGTCCGCATTTCTGCCTCGGCGCCCACATCGCTCGCATCGAGATCGACGCCATGTTCCGACAGTTGCTCACCCGCCTGCCGGACCTGGAGAAGGCCGGCGACACCGAGTGGTTACCGTCCACGTTCATCTCGGGCCCGAAGCACATCCGCGTCCGCCGCGGGTCATAGTCCCGGTTCCGCAGCGCTCAACGTCGACTGGACGATCGACCCCGAAAGGGCAGCGGTCCTCGAACGCGTGCCGTGCATCGCGCCCGCCGATTGACGCGAGGCGAACGGGCAGGAGACGGCACTTGACCCTTCTCAGGGGCGCGGGCGGCCGGGCTGACATATCCGGGATCCCGCCCCAGGTCGGCGATGAGCTGGTCGAGGATCGCGACGTCGTCGCTCGCAAGCGCCACCCCGACCGTCTGGCTGAGCACGCCGTCGCCTCGCGGCCAGGACTTCGAGAGCGCCACCAACAACGGTCCCATCGTGGTGTTCCTGTGCTCCAACCTCGGCAACGGTCCCGCAGGCACGCAGTCCTGCCCTGCGTCCGGCGGGACGATCACCGGCACCATCCGGGCCGCCGACATCGGTGCCGGCGCCGCGGGCCAGGGCCTCGCCGCAGGCGAGTTCGACGGGTTCGTGCGCGCCCTGCGCTCCGGGGCGACGTACGTGCATCACCCTCGTCCGACTACCTCGCCCAACCTTGACCCGCGGCCGGCGTCAGCGGCCCGAGCGCGGCTCGCCGGCCAGCTCCAGCACCTGCTGGAAGGTGGGGCGGTTGGTGGTGCGGATGGTGTCGGAAATGAGGCCGGGGGTGAACCCGGTACGGGCCGCGGCGCCCGTCCAGCTCGACGGCTCCGGTCCCTGCCCAGCGGCGAGCTCGCCGGCCACCTGCTCGACGACCGCCCACAGGGAGGCTCGGCAGGCGTCGAGCGAGCCATTGCCGCAGTAGGTGAGGTTGAACCGGCCATTGACTGGGTCGCCGAGGAGCGTGCGCAGGTCCTTGTCGACGTACGACTGGCCCGCGGCCCCGTTCAGGCTTCGGACGTCGTCGAGATCGTCGGTCAGGTTGCCGTACACGGGCTGCATTACCGCCTGGGCGACGGGCCGCCAGAGGGCGTCCGAGATCACCGGGCCGGCGTCGTCGAAGTTGCCGTCGAGGTCGGCGTCGAGCCGCGGCGCGTCCCGAGCGACCCAGTCCTCAAGCACGGCGACGGTGCGGTCGGCCAGAGCGCTCGGGGCGGCTCCGCTGCGGAGCACCCGGCTGACGACCGGCCACACGAGCGAGCGGACGTCCTCGGTGGCGGCCCGGTTCATTACGCTGACGGTGTCGGCAAGGGTGGGGTGGCCCGGCCACTGGTCGAACAGCTCCACGCGGTGCGCCGACCCGAACGGCGCATCGTCGCCGTGCATGAACCCCGGCGCCGACCGGTTGTTCCAGTTGAGCAGGAGGTCGCCGGGGCCTCTCACGTCGTGGGGGTGTTCGCGCAGGGGGAGGAAACCCCGCCACTCGTAGTCGCCGGTGCCGAGGGTCGGGAGACGTCGGTCCAGGCCACGTGCTCGCCGTGGGAGGAGCCCGGACGAGAAGTAAGCGGTCTCGGTGCGGGACGCGTACGCCCAGTTGAACGTGAACTCGAACTGGTTGGCCGTCTCAAAGAACTGCCGCGATGTGTCGGCCTTGCCCTCGGTCATGTCCTTGAGGGCGGCGAGGTTCAGTGCGTCACGTCCGAATGTCGAGCGCTGACGGCTCAGGGCGAAGGGCACCCCACCGACGGTGGCGGTGCCGATCACCGGCCCGTGCACCGATCGGGGATAGCGGATCGGCGTGCCGTTCAGCGTGCCGGCGTCGAACACCTCGAACGGCCGGCACATGCCCTCGTACAGGTAGTGGGTCGACGCGCGGCTGGACGGCGTGCCGTCGGGGTTGCACAATTGCTCGGCGAACACGTCGCGCACGTCGTGGTTGGCCGACGTGAGACTCCAGGCGTAGTCCTGGGTGCGCCCGATGAGGATGTACATGGCGGCGGCGGGCACCGCGGCACCCTGGGCCTCGATGCCAGGTCCGCTGAGGTGGATCTGCTGCACGATCTCGGGATAGAAGTACCCGAGCTGGGGGCCCATGACGGCGAGCGTGTTGCCGGTGGCCGATCGCTTCGGGTCGACCAACAGGAAGTTCGAAGCTTCCCGGGACGGCACCGGCCCCGCCGCCGGATAGGTGGCGTCGACCCGCCCGGCGCTCGGCGCCGGCGGCGACGCTGCTGCCGGGGCCGGCTGCCGAGGGTCGAGCGACTGGATCGAACCGGGGTCGACGATCACCGAACCGGTCACCCTGCCACCGGTCCGCGGGCCGTAGTTGAAGGGCCGCCCGATCGTGGTGGGGGCCTCGGGATCATCGGCGAGCATGGCGTCCTCCCACGCCCGCGTCCCCAGCTCGGGCCCGAGCCCCTCCTGCAGCTTCGCCAGCAGCTCGGCGTTGGCGGCCTCGGCGCCCCCTCCCCCGCCGAATATCGACCCGATGAACGCCGTCACCGCGATGACGTCGTTGACCGTTGCGGGCGGCTGGTCGATCCCGCGGGCCGCCCAGTAGGCGTTGATGCCGTCGGCCTCGGCCTGGGCGTCGGCGATGATCTGGCGGCCCTTGTCACCATGGGTCTCGACGAGGAGATCCACCTGGTCCGAGACGAGCTGCTCTGTGGCCAGGCTGGGGACGAACGACTGACCGCTGGTCACCAGGCCGAACGCGTCGATGCCGGGGATGTCGGCGACGGCCGCTCGCGCCGGGCCCCGACCGAGCTGGAGCAGCAGGCCTCGGTCGCGGGCGGTCACCCAGCCGGCGCCGAAGGCGAGATCGGCCCTCGTCCTGCCGGAGATGTGAGCGACGCCGTAGTCGTCGTAGAGGATGGTCGTGCCGGGGCGACCGGTGGGCTCCTCACGGGTGGCGCCGACCGGCGAGAAGTCCTCAGGGAGGAAGTTCGCATCGATGCCGGCGTCCGTGACGTCGCCGCGCAGCGGCGTGAGCGCGTCGTAGAGCGGGATCTGGTCGCGCGACTCGTCGGTGGTGGGCAGGCCGCCGTAGTTGCCCGGCGGGAGAACGTAGAAGGCGCGGTCCGCTTCCGGCGATCCCGGTGGACCGGGGTGCCCACCGGCCGGCACCGCCACCACCGACGCGCCCACGGTCACGGCCGCGGCGACGAACGCAACGAGGCGACGAGGTCCGACGCTCACACGATCCCCCTGGATGCCCTTGTTCGCGCCCCCGACGTCGGCGCGCTGACCTGGCCGGACATCGGGGAAACCTAGCACCAGTGTCGAATTGCTCCATGGCTCCCGGGATCAAGCGCCTGCGCGCTATCCGGGTAGTCCCGTCTCCCGGACGGTGATGCTGAGCCGGCCGGGAGGGAGGCCGAGGCCGTCGGGGGCGGTGCCGTCAACGACCTTGGGCACGCCGTGGAAGATCCGCCGGTTCGGTCCCCCGAACACCAGGAGGTCCCCGCTGCGCAGCTCGACGTCGGTGAACGGACCGGTTCGCCGGTCGACGCCCGCGAGGCGGAAGGTGCAGGCATCGCCCAGGCTGATCGTCACGACGGGCGCGGCCGCCGGTTCCTCGCCGTCCTGGTGGAGGCCCAGCCGGGCACCCGGCCCGTAGAGGTTGACGATGGCGGCGTCGGGTGTGAACGCTGCGGCCGCGGCGGGCCCGTAGGCGGTCCCGACGGCGGCTCGGGCCAGCGCCACGATCGTGCCCGGGAGCGGCTTGACGGGCGTGCCGTCGGTGTCGTCTGCCGTGCGGCTGTACCGGTAGGGCTGCCAGTGCCAGCCGAGGCACACCGACTGGACGCTCATCAGATGGCCGGTCGGCACCCGCGGGTGCCGCAGCCCGGCCGGGGGCCGCGCCCACTGCCGGAACGCGGCGATCAGGTGGCGTTGAGCGTCGAGGTCGAGCCAGTCGGGCACGTGGACCACGGCCGGCAGCACCTCCCGCCGGGGCCGGTCACGGTCCTCGTCGGCCCGGAAGGGCATCGCAAGCTGCCGGTCCGCGTGAGCCGCGGATGGTCCCAGCACCGTGGGCACTCCGCCGAGCCGGCTGCTGGCGCCACGGCGGCGGGCGGTGGGTGCGGGTTTCATGCTCACACAACGCCGGGCACACGCCGCTCGTGAGATCGATGCACGGACGCAGCCCCGTCACAGCAAGGAGACGATCAGTAGCGCGGACGCAGCAGTACCGGCCAGGGTCCGGACGTTGTTCCAGGCCGTCCACCGCCGCAGGTAGCGCCGCCACAGCTCGGCCGTGGCAGCGTCGGCGGGATTGGCCTCGTCGAGCGCCTCGTTCATCGGCACGTTCACGCCCATCGTCAGCCCGAAGGTGCCGGCGACGTAGAGCGCCGCGCCGATGCCGCGCCACACTGCGTGCGCCTCGTCGGTCGTGAACGGCGCGGTGACGGCGAGGGCCGCGCACAGGAGGGCCGATCCCCCGAACAGGGCGCCGAACCGCGGGTTGAGGATGGCGGCGTTCATCGTCTGCATGGCAGCCACGCCCTCGGCGGCCGGCCGGCGCCGGAGGGCCGGCTGCGACCGCCGCCACCACCGTGCCCGTGGTGATCAGGTCTTCGGTCATGTGTCCGTATCCCTCGGTCAGGAGGCCTGGTACGCCGCAGCCAGCTCGACCGCGAAGTCCGCGAAGTCCTCGAAGCGCGTGGGCGTCGTCGCCGCCGGCGTGCGTTCCTGCTGCGAAGCGACCCGGCCCTCGCTGAAGGCCCGGTTCATCTCCACCTGCAGGCGGGCCGAGTCCGCCGACCAGCCGGCCGCCTGCAGGGCGGCGCGCAGGTCGTCCTCCGGGATCTGCACGTACGCCAGGCCCGGCCGACCGACGGCGGCACCGATCAGAGCGGCGACCTCCGCGTACGTGAGATCGCGGGGCCCGAGCAGCTCGCGCACCGCGAACCCGGTCCAGTCCCGCGACCGCAGCGCCGCGGCCGCGGCGGCCCCCACGTCGCGGGTGGCGACCATCGGCAGGGCCGAGTCCGGCGCCACCGAGTCGGCCATCACGCCCTGCTCGGCGATCACCGGCAGCCAGCCGTACGCGTTCTCGAAGTAGGCGCCCGGCCGCAGGGCCAGCACGTGAGCCGCGGCCGTCAGGCTGCGCAGCCTCTCCTCCTGGGCGTGGAGCCCGGTCAGGAACCCCGTTCCGGTGGGCACGTCGGCGCCGACGGCGCTGACCGCGACGACATACGGCACGCCGGCGTCACGGACGGCCGTGACGATGGCCTCGCCCAAGCGGGCCTGGTGAGCGTGCCAGTCGGGCACCTCGGGGGCGAGGGGCAGCAGAACGTACACGGCGTCGGCCCCGCGGAAGGCGTCGGCGAGGAAGGTGGGATCGCCGGCGTCGCCGGCGCGGGTCTCGGCCCCGGCCGCGCCCAGCTCGGCGAGCCCGGCAGCTGAGCGGCCGAGCGCCCGCACCTCCTCGCCGGCGTCGAGCAGGGCTCGTGCAGTCGCGCCGCCGGTCTGTCCGGTGGCGCCCATGACGGTGAACATGATCGTTGTCCTCTCGTGCTCGATGGTGAGGGGTGGCGGGCAGTCCCGTTGCACCCGCCGTCCACACTGCAGCCGAAGATCCGGTCGAACAATGCTCATCTGTCGATGGTTCATGCTCGTTCGTCCAGCCAACGTGGACGAACGCGTGGGTCGCCCTGCAGACTGGACCCGATGCGAGGCGACGACCCGTGGATGACACCCGACCCGCTCGGCGAGGCTCTCCACGTACTGCGGATGTCGGGGACCTTCTACGTCCGCTCCGAGCTCAGGGCCCCGTGGGGGCTGACGCTGCCACCCGACCCGGGATCGCTGTGGTTCCACGTCGTCAATGCCGGCGGCGGCTGGCTCGAGATCGATGGCGCCGAGCCCCGGTACCTGCGATCCGGCGACTTCGCGCTCGTGCCCCACGGCGAAGGCCACCGGCTGCGCAGCGACCCCGAGGTGTACGCACCGCGCGTCGAAACGCTGCCGCACCACTACGCCAGCGACCGCTACGCCCTCCTCCGGCACGGGGGCGGCGGGGCGGCCACCAGCGTCGTGTGCGGCACCGTCCGGTTCGGGCACCCCGCCGCCCGCAATCTGGTGGCGCTGCTGCCGAAGATCATCGTCGTCGAGGCGCCCGCCACGCCGGTGGCGCCGCCCGACGTCGAGTGGATGCAGAGCACGCTGCGACTCATCGCCGCCGAGGCCACCGCCTTGCGCCCGGGCGGCGAGGCGGTGATCATCCGGCTGTCGGACATCCTCGTCATCCAGGCCATTCGGGCCTGGATCGCCCGCGATCCGGCGGGACAGTCCGGCTGGTTGGGTGCGCTGCAGGACCCCCGGATCGGCCGGGCGATGTCGCTCGTCCACCGTGACCCGGCCGGGCCGTGGTCGGTGGCGACGCTGGCACGGGCGACCGCCATGTCGCGATCCGCGTTCGCCGCCCGGTTCACCGAGCTGGTCGGCGAGCCGGTCATGCGCTACGTCACCCGGTGGCGCATGCACAT
>JBKPRV010000584.1:0-4674 GCA_046734715.1 Actinomycetota bacterium
ACGTAGCGCAGCCGGCCGAGGAACGTCGCCCAGCGGTCGTGGTGCGGAAGGATGCCGCTGTGCAGCATCTCGGGGTTGGTGAGCACGCAGGTGGCGTGGCGCCGGATCCAGGCCCGCTCCTCGGTCCCGGTGTCGCCGTCGTAGGCACCCGCCACCACGCCCGGGTAGCCCCTCTCGGCCAGGGCTCGCAGCTGGTCGTGAGCCAGAGCCTTGGTGGGGAACATCAGCAGCGACGTGCCCCGCCGCACGGGAGCCGCGGCCGCCTCCGCCAGCGGCAACTGGTAGCACAGCGACTTCCCCGACGCGGTGCCGGTCGCCACTACCACCGAACGGCCCTCGCGGGCCATGTCGATCGCCTGGGCCTGGTGGGTCCAGAGGGCTTCCACCCCCATGTGCTCCGCCACCGTCGGAGGCAGCGGGTTACGCAACGCCGCGGTGCGGGCTCCGCGCGGAGGGACCCGGTGGACATAGGCGAGAGGGCCCAGATCCGCCACGTCGACCGGGTAGCCGGCAGGCGCGCCGGCCCGGGCCGCCAGCGCGGCCTGGACCAGATCGAGCGGGTCGACCTGATCGAGCGGATCGGCTGCGATGAGGGCCATGGCCGCGGCACAGGTTACGCCGATGGAATTCCACGTGTGTAGCCCCCACGGATCGTCGCCAAACTGACCACTCTTCAAGCACGTCGGGGGCACTCATTGCCGAGCGCCGCAGGACGCAGCAGGTAATGTCCAGCACGCCATGCAGCTGCGAACCGAGGTGGTCGATATCTCAGGCTGGGCCGTCGTGTCCGTGTTCGGCGAGCTCGACGTGGCCACCGCCCCTGACCTGCGGGAGCAGTTGATCGAGTTGGTCAACGAGGGCCGCACGCGCCTCGTGCTCGATCTGGGCGGCGTCGACTTCCTCGACTCCACCGGCCTCGGCATGATCGTCAGCGCCCTCAAGCGGGCCCGCACCCACGGTGGCGACCTGCGGCTGGTCTCCACCGAGAGTCGCATCACCCGGCTGTTTGAGATCACCGGGCTGGATCGGGCGGTCCCACTCTTGCCCACAGTCGATGCCGCCGTCGCCGGGAGCTGACCGGTGGCGGTCGTCGAGCTGGAGATCCCGGCCCGACCCGCTTATCTGTCGCTCGTACGGCTCATCGTGGACGCCGCAGTCGGCTCGCTGGCCCCCGGGCTGAGCGTCGCCCGCCTCGACGACCTCAAGATCGCGGTCACCGAGGCCTGCTCGAACGCCATCGAGGCCCACGAGGCCATCCTCGCCGAGGGGCCTGTCGTGGTCCGCTGTGTGATCGATGACCACCAGGTCACTGTGGACATCGTCGACCGGGGCCGCGGCTTCGATCCCGACCGGGTCGAGACGCTTCCGGCGGCCACCGACCCCCGGCGGCTCCGCCACGAGAGCGGCCTGGGCATACCCCTGATGCGCACGCTCACCGACGAAGTGGCATTCACCCCGGATGCCGACGGCACCCGGGTGAGCCTCACGGTCTACCGGCCGCCGTCCTGAGCCGCCCTCAGTCGCTGGCCCCGATGTCGCAGTTCTCCAACAGGTAGTCGTTGACCTTGCGGCTGACCTCGTCGAGGTCCGCGGCGCGCTCGGTGACCTCCTGCTGCAGCCGGTCGGCCGCGTCGGGGTCGTCGAGGTCGACTTCCTGGCCGGCGGTGTAGACCGTGCGGACGAACTCGATCATGGTCCGGAACTCGTCCTTGATCTCGTCCGGAGGGTCAAGGTCGTCGATGTGGTCGAACACCGCTTCGACGGCATCGGGATCCGAGTCGTCGAGCTGGGCCAGCTCTTCCTCGACCTGCTTGTACTCCGAGCAGAAGGCCTCGACGTCCCCCGA
The DNA here is from genome assembly GCA_046734715.1 of Actinomycetota bacterium. Taxonomy (GTDB): domain Bacteria; phylum Actinomycetota; class Acidimicrobiia; order Acidimicrobiales; family VFJN01; genus ZC4RG19. The sequence continues at coordinate 1,847 of JBKPRV010000584.1, forward strand.
GCCACCCCCGCCGCCGCATGCGGCGACCACCAAGGCGGCAGCGGCCGCGCCCGCGATCAAGGACGGCCGCATCGAGGTCCTCCCGCCGGTCAGAGCCCGCATACCTGGGACATGTACTCGGACACTTTCGTCGAGATCTCACTGAAGCGCACCATGCTTTCGGGTGACGCGTTGCGCAACTCTTCACCGGTGGGGTCGTTGGCGAGCGCCCGGTTCATGTCCACGAACTCGGGCCAGTCGTCGGCCAGCTCCGGTGGCGGGGTGACCGCCGCGATCCGATCCGCCAAGGCTGCGTAGCTGGCCTCGGACGCCTCGGAGTTGGCGAAGGAAGCCTGCAGATCGGTCATCTGCGCACAGAACTCGTCGCCGCCCTCGCCGGTGAAGGTGATCTCCGGGGCCCCCTCGATCGGGCCGTCACCCGGCAGCAGCCCGGGATCTTCCGGCGGGGCAGTCTCCGCCGCAGGCTGGCCGGTCTCCCCCTCGGCCCCCGGCGCGCCCTCGACCGACGCGGCATCGCCGATCTCGCTTTGTTCGGAGGGCTCGGAGCCTGATGACGACCCGGACGACGCGCCGCCCCCGCCACCGCAGCCCACGGCGGCTCCGAGAAGGGCGACGGCGGGCATGAAGAGCAAGGCTCGCCGCAGCATGGCGTCATTCCCCCCTGCATAGGACTGCTGGGCTCCCTTCCCCTGGGGAGCCGGCACCCACGCTAGTGCCCCGTATTGACGCCCGGTCAATCCGGGACCCGCTCGGCGCCGTCACTCCTCGTACTTGCGCAACTCCCGGCGGGCGACCGACATGCGATGCACCTCGTCGGGACCATCGGCCAGCCGCAAAGTGCGCACCGACGCATACATCGACGCCAGCGGCACCTCGTCCGACACGCCCATGGCCCCGTGCGCCTGGATGGCCCGGTCGATCACCCGCAGCGCGACGTTGGGGGCCGCCACCTTGATCGCCGAGATCTCGATGCGTGCACCCCGGTTGCCCACCGTGTCCATCAGCCAGGCGGTCTTGAGCACCAGCAGCCGCACCTGCTCCAGCTCGATGCGGCTGTCGGCGATCCATTCCTGGATCACGCCCTGCTCGGACAGCGGCTTGCCGAAAGCCGTGCGACTCCGCACCCGCCGGCACATGGCCTCGAGCGCCCGCTCCGCCACCCCGATCACGCGCATGCAGTGGTGGATGCGTCCCGGACCCAGCCGCGCCTGGGCGATGGCGAAACCGCTGCCCTCCTGGCCCAGCAGGTTGGTTCCAGGCACCCGCACATCCTCGAACAACAGCTCGCAGTGCCCCTCGTTGTGCTGGTAGCCGAACACCGGCAGCGCCCGCAGGTTGGTGAGGCCGGGGGTGTCCATCGGCACGAGGATCATCGACTGCTGCAGGTGCGGCGGCGCGTCCGGGTCGGTCTTGCCCATGACGATGGCGATCCGGCAGCGCTCACGGGCCGCGCCGCTGATCCACCACTTGCGGCCGTTGAGGATGTAGTCGTCACCGTCAGGCTCGATGCGCAGCGAGATGTTGGTGGCGTCCGAGCTGGCGACGGCTGGCTCGGTCATGGCGAAGCACGAGCGGATCTCGCCCTCCAGCAGCGGCCGCAGCCACTGCTCCTTCTGCTCGTCGGTGCCGAACATGGTGAGGATCTCCATGTTCCCGGTGTCGGGCGCGGCGCAGTTGAGGGCCTCGGGCGCCAGGTGGCTGCGCCCGGTGATCTCGGCGAGCGGGGCGTAGTCGAGGTTGGACAGCCCCTCGGTCCACTCGGTGGCGTGCGGGAGGAAGAGGTTCCACAGGCCCCGCTTGCGGGCCTCGACCTTGAGCTCGTCGAGGATCGGCCCGTGGAAGTGCGGGTCACCCGACTCGATGATCTGGTGGTGGTAGAGCTCCTCGTTGGGATAGATGCACTCGTCCATGAAGGCGAGGAGCTCGTCGCGAAGCGATTCGGCCTTGGCGCTGAGGGCGAAGTCCATGCCCCGCACCCTAGGGCGGCGCCACCGGGGCTGGCCTGGTCAGGCGCCTTCCGGGCGGCCACTACCATCACGGCCCGATGCCTGGCCGTCTCCCGTCCCGCGTGGCGCGTGTGGCGGCCCTCGCCGCGCCCGACGACGGACGGCCGGCACAGCTCGGCATCGTCGGCGCCGGGACGTCCGACGCACCCTCGATCGTCGACGCCATCGTCGACCGGTTCGGCGCGCGCGAGACGCCCTCGCTGCGGGTCACCGGTCGCCGCCTCGAGCGTGACCACGCGCTGGCCTCGGTCCAACACCTGGTGGGCGACACCGGCGATGGCGCTGGCGACCGCGCCGAGCGCGACGCCCGCGACGCACTGCTGGCCCGGCTGATCTCGCGCACGGCCGCCCTGGTCGTCGAGGATGCACAGTGGCTCGATCCCGGTTCGCTGCGAGTGATCGTCGGCGTCGCCGAGCGGGCCGCCGCTCAGGAGATCCCGCTGACCGTCGCCCACCGGCCGGCGCCGGGCGAGCCCATCATGGCGGCGCTCGACACGCTGGTCGGCCGCAACCAGCCGCTGGTGGCGCTCGGCCCGCTGGAAGAGGCCGAGGTCGGCGAGCTGGCCGCCATCCTGCTGGCGACCGCGGTCGACGACCGGCTGGTGGATGTGCTCGACGACCACACGGCGGGCATGCCCGGCCTGGTGCGGCTGGTGCTGGCGTCGTGGGTGGCGGACGGCACCGTGGCCGGCGGCCGGCTCGCGACCGAGCCCGGGGCGCCGGGCCCGTCGCTGGTCGCCGCGCTGCGGGCCCAGGTGGACCAGCTGCCGCCGCCGGCCCGCACCGTGCTCGGAGCGCTGAGCGCGGGCGCAGACCTCGACG
>JBKPRV010000585.1:0-17263 GCA_046734715.1 Actinomycetota bacterium
CCGATGAGCAGTTCGTCGGCCACGCCCAGGAGCGCCTCGATGACCTTGAGCTTGTCGCTCACCTTGGAGCCGCCGAGGATGGCCACGAACGGGCGGCGGGGATTCGTGCGCAGGCCCAGCAGCACCTCGGCCTCCCGGGCCAGCAGCCGGCCCGCGGCCGAGGGCAGGAACTGCGGCGGCCCGACGATGGAGGCGTGGGCCCGGTGCGACGCCCCGAAGGCGTCGTTCACATACGCGTCGAAGCCCTCGATGAGGTGGGCCACGAAGGCGGGGTCGTTGGCCTCCTCGCCGGGGTCGTAGCGCAGGTTCTCCATGAGCTCGACCCCCGGCGCCAGCTCGCCCAGGCGGGCGCGCACCGGCGCCACCGAATAGCGGGGGTCGGGCCGGCCCTTCGGGCGGCCGAGGTGGGTACAGGCGGTGACCTGCGCCCCCTGGGCCCGCAGCCACTCGAGGGTGGGCAGGGCGGCGCGGATGCGCAGGTCGTCGGCGACCTCGCCGTCGCGCAGCGGGACGTTGAAGTCGGCGCGCATCAGGACCCGCCGCCCGTCGAGCGGGGGCAGGTCCTCCAGGGTGGGGACAGCGGTCACGGTGCGCTCAGCGCTGGTTGGCGGCGCCGACGATCTCGACCAGGTCGACGAGCCGGCAGGAGTAGCCCCACTCGTTGTCGTACCAGCCGAACACCTTGACCATGTTGCCGATCGACTGGGTCAGCTTGGAGTCGAACGTGCAGGAGGCGGGCGAGCCCACGATGTCCGACGACACCAGCGGCTCGTCGGAGAACTCGAGCACGTTCGCGAGCGGGCCCTCGGAGGCGGCCGCCTTGAACGCGTCGTTGACGTCGTCCTTGGTCACGTCACGGGCGAGCACCCCGGTGAAGTCGGTGAGCGAGCCGTCGGGCACCGGCACCCGGATGGCCTGGCCGTCGAGCCGGCCCTGCATGGCCTCCACCACCAGGCCGGTGGCCCGCGCCGCGCCGGTCGAGGTCGGGATGATGTTGATGGCCGCGGCCCGGGCCCGGCGCAGGTCGCTGTGGGGCCCGTCCACCAGCATCTGGTCGCCGGTGTAGGCGTGGATGGTGGTCATCAGGCCCCGCTCCACCCCGAAGGCGTCGTCGAGGACCTTGATCATGGGGACGAAGCAGTTGGTGGTGCACGACGCGTTGGACACCACCTTGTGGGCGTCGGCGTCGAAGGTGTCGTCGTTGACGCCCACCACGAAGGTGGCGTCGGCGCCCGAGGACGGCGCCGAGACGATGACGTAGGGCGCGCCCGCGTCGAGGTGGGCGGCGGCCTTGTCGCGGCTGGTGAACAGCCCGGTCGACTCGAGCACCACGTCGACCCCCAGGTCCGACCAGGGCAGCTCCTTGGGATCGCGCACGGCGAGCACTTGCAGGGTGTCGCCCTCCACCTTGATGCCGTCGGCGGTGGCTTCGATGTCGTAGTCGAGCTTGCCGAGCACGGAGTCGTACTTGAGCAGGTGGGCCATGGTGTCAACCGACCCCAGGTCGTTGACGGCAACGAAGTCGATGTCCGCACCCGCTCGCCTGGCGGCCCGGAAGAAGTTGCGGCCGATGCGGCCGAAACCGTTGATCCCTACGCGGATGGTCATCTCGTGCGCCTCTCTCTGTCGGGCTGACCTGGTTGTCCGGTGCGACCTTAGAGCGGCTCGCACGGGGAGGGAATTGCTCAAGGGCCCAGGCTTCGCAGGACCTTCGCCAGCTTCTCGGGATCGTGCGCCAGCCCGTGCGGGCGCACTATGTCGGCCTCCACCACCTCGGCGTCGACCTCGCCGCAGGGCAGCGCCCCTCGCTGCACCAGCACGACGTCGGGCTCGACGCCGTGGCGCCGGAGCGCGTCGACGTGCGCGGCTACGTCGTAGCCGCGGGTCTCGCCCGCCTCGGCCCGCACGTTGCTGACGTAGACCCGCCGGCCCGGGGTCTGCTTGAGCGCCTCGCGCACCTCGTCGACCACCGCCGCGGCCAGCACCGAGGTGTAGAGCGAGCCGGGGCCGATCACGACCTGGTCGGCGGCCGCGAGCGCGTCGAGCGCGGCTCGGGGGGCGCGGGCGTCGGGCGGGTCCACGGAGACGTGGTCGATGCCGACCCGGCGCGCGATGGCGACCTGGCCGGACACCCGGGCGCCCCGGGCGGTGACCGCCCGCAGCACGACCGGCTCGCTGGTGGCGGGCACCACCCAGCCCCACTCGGGGTCGAGCCCCACCAGCCGGCACAGCTCGTCCACCGCGGCCCCGAAGTCCCCGGTGGAAGCGACCAGGCCCGCCAGCAGCAGGTTGCCGAGGGCGTGGCCCTCGACGTCGGTGCCGTCGAAGCGGTAGCCGAGCGCCGCGGCGAGCGGGCCCTGCGGCTCGGCCATGGCCTCGATGCAGTGGCGCACGTCGCCGGGGGCGGGCAGGTCGAGCACGGCCCGCAGCCGCCCGGTCGAGCCGCCGTCGTCGGCGGTGGCCACCACCGCGGTGGTCCTCGCCGCGTAGTGCCGCACCGCTCGGATGGTGGCGGCGAGCCCGTGGCCCCCACCCAGGGCGACTACGCGCGGCCCGCGGGCCGGCGTCACTTGTCTATGTCCCGGTGGACGACGCCGACCCGCTGGACGTGGCGGCGGAGGCGCCGCGCCAGCTCCTCGGCGATGGTCACCGAGCGGTGCCTCCCGCCCGTGCACCCCAGCGCGATGGTCAGGTACGCCTTGCCCTCGGCCACGTAGGCCGGCAGCAGCGAGGTGAGCAAGGCCTCCACATGGTCGAGGAACGGTCCCGCGACCTCCTGGCCGAGCACGTAGTCGCGCACGGGCTCGTCGAGCCCGGTGAGGGGCCGCAGCTCGTCCACCCAGTGGGGGTTGGGCAGGAACCGGCAGTCGAACACGAGGTCGGCGTCCAGCGGCAGCCCGTTCTTGTAGCCGAACGACAGCAGCGTGGTCTGCATGGTGGCGGTGGTCTCGTCCCCGCCGAACAGGGAGTTCATGCGCCGGCGCAGCTCGTGCACGTTGAGCGTGCTGGTGTCGATGACCACGTCGGCGTCGGCCTTCACCGGGTCGAGCAGCAGCCGTTCTCGTTCGATGGCCGCGGCCAGGTGGGACTGATCGCTCCCCCCGGACAGCGGGTGGCGCCGCCGGGACGACTCGTATCGGCGGACCAGGGTGTCGGTCGAGGCCTCCAGGAACACCACCCGCACGCGGGCCCCGGTGGCCCGAAGCCAGGCCAGCGTGGGCAGGATCTCGTCCTGGTAGTGGCCGGTGCCCACGACCAGGGCCACCCGGTGGACGGCCGAGCCCGGGGCCTGGGCCAGCTCCACCACCTTGGGCACCAGCTCGGGCGGCAGGTTGTCGATGACGAACCAGCCGAGGTCCTCGAGGTCGTCCGCCGCCAGGCTGCGACCGGCGCCCGACAGGCCGGTGATCACCGCGAACTCTTCCATCTACCCTCGATGATACGGAGCGTGCCGGTCAGCGCCGCTCGGCCCTGAGCACCAGGAGGCGGGGGACGGTGGCGGCGTCGACGTACTGCGGGGCGCGGGCCAGGAACCCGGGCGGCGGCGCCGGCTCGACCATGCGGGTGAGGTAGAGGCCGCGGTCGGCGAGGGAGTTCACGTAGCGGCCCAGCGGCCGGTGGAAGAACGGCAGCCGCACCCCCGAGTCCACTTCCTCGACCGACACCGACTCGGGCAGGTACGGCCCGATCCGCCAGTACTGCTCGGGCGGGTCGAGCACGTGGTCGTCGATCCAGCCGCTGGAGGGCGTCTGGAACAGCGGGTGGTTGATGAAGATCACGAAGCGACCACCGGGCCGCAGCACCCGGGCCACCTCGTCGAGCGCCCCGTCCAGGTCGGGCAGGTGCTCGAGCACCAGACAGGTCACGACCGCGTCGAACGAGCCGGGCGCCAGCGGCAGCGCCCCGGCCGACGCCCGCGCATACGCCGGTCCCCCGGCCCGGCGAGCGGCTTCGGCCAGCTGCGCCGATGACGTGTCCACGCCCACCACCCGCTCCGCCCCGCCCGATCTGGCCACCAGCCGGGCGATCTGGCCTTCGCCGCAGCCCAGGTCGAGGACCCGCCGGGCCCCCGCCAGCAGGCGGCCGGCGAGCGGCAGGATCTGCTCCTCGTACTCGACGTCGGCGCCGCCGGTGAACTCGGCCTGCCACCACGCGGCGTGCCGCTCCCAGACCGCGGACACGTCCATCTCCGGCTCGTTCACGACCGCGCTCCTCGCACCCGGACCCCCACCCCGGCCCCGTGGATCTTGCCGTAGACCGCCACCGCGACGTCGTCGGGGAGCCAGGACAGGGCCCGGAGGTCGTCCAGCGAGGCCGCCTTGACCCCGGCCACGCCACCCAGCTCCTTGGTGAGCCGCTTGCGCCGGGTGGGCCCGAGGCCCTTGATGCCGTCGAGCACCGACGCCGTCATGCGCTTGCCCCGCAGCTGCCGGTGGTAGGTGATGGCGAAGCGGTGCGCCTCGTCCCGGATGCGTTGCAGCAGGTAGAGGGCCTCGGATCCCCGCGGCACCCGCACCGGGTCGGCCAGCCCGGGGACGTAGACCTCCTCGAACCGCTTGGCCAGCGACGCCGCCGGGATCTCCTCGTCGAGGCCCAGCTCCTCCAGCACCCTGACGGCCACGTTGAGCTGGCCCTTGCCCCCGTCCACCAGCAGCAGCTGGGGCGGGTAGGCGAACTTGCCGGGACGGTCGCTCACCGGCCGGTCCCGCTCCTGCAGGTAGGCGGTCAGGCGGCGGGTCAGCACCTCCTCCATGGCCGCGAAGTCGTCGTTGCCGGGCACGCCGCGCACCTTGAACCGCCGGTACTCGGACTTGCGGGGCAGCCCGTCCTCCATCACCACCATGGAGCCGACGTAGTCCGTGCCCTGGATGTGGCTCATGTCGTAGCACTCGATCCGCAGCGGGGCGTCGGGCAGGCCGAGCGCCTCCTGCAACTCGTTGAGCGCCTTGGCCCGGGCGTTGTGGTCGCTGGCCCGCCGCAGCCGGTGGCGGGTGAACTCCTCGCTGGCGTTGCGGGTGACCGTGGCCTGCAGCTCGCGCTTGGCCCCCCGCTGAGGCACCCGCACCTCGACGCGGGAGCCCCGCAGCAACGTCAGCCAATCGGTGTACAGCTCCGGGTCGTCGGGCTCGCTGGGGACCAGCACGGTGCGGGGCACGCCGAGCGGCGCGTCGTCGTACAGGCCCTCGAGGATGTCGCCCACCAGCTCGGCGGCGGTCACGTCCTCCACCTTGTCGATCACGAACCCCTTGCGCCCCACCACCCGGCCCCGGCGCACGAAGAACACCTGGACCGCGGCCTCGAGGTCGTCCTCGGCGATGCCGATCACGTCGAGCTCCTCGTTGCGCTCGGCCACCATCTGCTGGCGCTCGATGGCTTTGCGCACGCTGGTGAGCCGGTCCCGGACCCGGGCGGCCCGCTCGTACTCCAGATCGTCGGCTGCCGCCCGCATCTGGCCCTCGAGGCGGCGCACGATGGTGTCGGTGTCGCCGTCGAGGAAGTCGAGCAGCTCCTGGGTGAGGCGCTGGTAGGTCTCGCGGTCGACCTCGCCCACGCAGGGCCCCGAGCACTTCTCGATGTGGAACAGCAGGCAGGGCTTGCCGAGCTTCTCGTGGCGCTGGAACTTGTTGTCCGAGCAGGTGCGCAGCGGGAACGTGCGCAGCAGCAGGTCGAGCGTCTCCCGGATGGCGTAGGCGTGGGCGTACGGGCCGAAGTAGCGCACCCCCTTGCGCTTGCGCCCCCGCATGACGGTGGGGCGGGGCCACTCGTCCTCCACGGTCACGGCCAGGAACGGGTAGCTCTTGTCGTCCCGCAGCCGGATGTTGAACCGCGGCCGGTGGGTCTTGATGAGGCTGAACTCGAGCATGAGCGCCTCGACCTCGTTGCGGACCTGGATCCACTCGACGGTCTCGGCCGCCGCCACCATGGACGCCGTGCGGGGCGGCAGGTGCCGCGGGTCCTGGAAGTAGTTGGACAGCCGCGACCGCAGCGAGCGCGCCTTGCCGACATAGATCACGCGCCCCTCGGCGTCCTTGAACTGGTAGGACCCCGGGGCATCGGGAATCGTGCCGGCGGCTGGGCGTTGCACCACGCTTTGCAACGCTAGGCCGTCGCCACCCCTGTCCCCCCGCTATGTCCGGTCGTCGAGCTCCCCCGCGGTTCTCGCCCTGCTCCGCCTCGCAACGACTCCGTCATCTGACGCCTTACCCCGTAGACTGCGACCAAGCCGGCCCGGCATTCCGGCTGCATATCGGTTCCGGGGACGACATCCCCGTGGGAGAGGCGACCGGGCTGTCCCCACCGTCCAAAACCGGAACCACCCGACGGAGGTTCCCAACACATGCTTCGGCTCCAGACCCCGCTCGCCGAGCGGTACACGGCGGCGTCCCCCGACGACCTCGCGGACCGCATCGCCGCGGCCAAGGCCACGCTCGGCGACCGCCTGTTCATCCTCGGCCACCACTATCAGCGCGACGAGATCATCCGGTGGGCCGACGCCCGCGGCGACTCGTATCGGCTGTCGGTGCTGGCCCAGCAGCGCCCCGAGGCCTCGTACATCGTGTTCTGCGGCGTGCACTTCATGGCCGAGTCGGCCGACATCCTCACCGCCGACCACCAGAGCGTGATCCTCCCCGACCTCAACGCGGGCTGCTCGATGGCCGACATGGCCGACATCGACGAGGTCACCGAGGCCTGGGAGGCGCTGGCCGAGGTCGTCGACATCGACCGGGTGGTCCCGATCACCTACATGAACTCGTCGGCCGCCCTGAAGGCGTTCGTCGGGCGGCACGGCGGGGCCGTGTGCACCTCGACCAACGCCCGGGCCGTCCTGGACTGGGCCCTGGGGGACGGCCGCGCCGACCAGGTCCTGTTCTTCCCCGACCAGCACCTCGGGCGCAACACCGGCGTGGCCATGGGCTACGACCTGGCGGACATGGCGGTCTGGGACCCCCGCTACGACCTGGGCGGCCTCAGCGAGGCCGACGCCAAGGCGGCCACGTTCCTGCTGTGGCGCGGCCACTGCTCGATCCACCAGCGGTTCCGGCCCGCCCAGATCGAGGCCTTCCGGGCCGAGCACCCCGACGGCATCGTGGTGATCCACCCCGAGGCCCCCCACGAGACGGTGCTGCTGGCCGACCAGGTCGGCTCGACCGACTACATCATCCGGGCCCTGGACGGCCTGCCCGCGGGCTCGACGGTGGCCATCGGCACGGAGATCCACCTCGTCAACCGGCTGGCCCAGGAGCACCCGGACAAGACGGTCGTGTCGCTCGACCCGCTGATCTGCCCGTGCTCGACGATGAACCGCATCGACGAGCCCCACCTCGCCTGGGTGCTCGACGAGCTGGTCGAGGGCCGGGTGGTCAACCAGATCACGGTCGATCCCGACACGGCGGAGGGCGCCCGCATCGCCCTCCAGCGCATGCTCGACATCACCTGACGGCCCCCGCCTGTCCTCCGGCCGGACTAGGCCGGGATCAGCCCTGCTGGCCGCGGCGTTCCGGCTCTCGACCCATCGGCTGGCGGGGCCGAGGCCGGGCGGGCAGCGGCTCGATCGGGCGCTCGACCTCGTCCTCGCCCACCACGAGGGTCTCGCCGTGGTGGACCAGCTCCATGGGCGGGCCCTCGCGCACGCGGTAGCGGGCGCGGCGGCCGTCGGTCGAGACCACCACGCAGCTCCCGCGGTAGCAGACCCGGAAGCTCAGCCGGCTGATCCCGGCCGGCAGCCGGGGCGCGAACGACAGCCGGCCGCGCCGGGCCCGCATGCCGCCGAGGCCCTCGACCAGCGCGGTCCACGCCCCCGCCAGGGAAGCCATGTGCAGGCCGTCGCGGGTGTTGCGGGCCCGGTCCTCCAGGTCCATGAGCGCGGCCTCGGCCAGGTAGTCGTGGGCGAGCTCCAGGTAGCCCAGCTCGGCCGCCACCACCGCCTGGGTGCAGGCGGACAGCGACGAGTCCCGCACGGTCAGGGCCTCGTAGTAGCGGAAGTCGCGATCCTTCTCCTCGAAGGTGAAGCGGTCGCCTCGCAGATGCAGGGCCAGCACCAGGTCGGCCTGCTTCACCACCTGCTTGCGGTACAGATCGAAGTACGGGAAGTGGAGCAGGAGCGGGTATTTGTCGGCCGGGGTCTGGGCGAAGTCCCACACCGCGTGGTTGGTGAAGCCTTCGCTCTGGGGGTGCACGCCGAGCTTGTCGTCGTACGGCACGACCATGGCCTCGGCCGCGTCGCGCCACGACGCCATCTCCTCGGTCGTCACCCCCAGCGCGGCGGCCCGCTCGGGGTGGCGGGCCGCCATCTCGGCCGCCTCCCGCAGGTTCTGCTCGGCCATGAGGTTGGTGTAGACGTTGTTGTCCGCGATGGAGCTGTACTCGTCGGGCCCGGTCACCCCGTCGACGCGGAACCGACCCTCGCTGTCATGGTTGCCGACGCTGCGCCACAGCCGGGCCGTCTCCACCATGAGCTCGACGCCGACGTTGCGCTCGAACTCCTCGTCGAGGGTGGCGTCGACGTAGCGCACGACCGCGTCGGCGATGTCGGCGTTGATGTGGAACGCCGCGGTGCTGGCCGGCCAGTAGCCCGACGATTCGCGGCCCCGGATGGTCCGCCACGGGAAGGCCGCGCCCTGCAGGCCCAGCTCCTGGGCCCGCTCCTTGGCGATGGAGAGGGTCAGCTGGCGCCAGGCGACGCAGTCGCCCGCGGCCTCGGCCTTGGTGTAGGTGAGCACGGGCAGCACGAACGTCTCGGTGTCCCAGAACGTGTGGCCGTCGTAGCCCGGCCCGGTCAGGCCCTTGCTGGGGATGGGCCGCTGCTCGGCCCGGGCGCCGGCCTGCAGGATGTGGAACATCGCCACCCGCACCGCCTGCTGGACCTCGTTGTCGCCCTCCAGCTCGACGTCGGCGTGCCCCCAGTACTCGTCGAGGTAGGCGCGCTGCTCGGCGACCAGCCCCTCCCACCCCGTGAGCCGGGCCGCGGCCAGGGCCGCCACCACCTGGTCGGTGAGCGCCGGGCGGGTCCGCTGGCTCGACCAGCCGTAGGCCAGGAACTTGACGATGCGGAGCTTCTCGTTCGGGGCCAGCCGGGTGGCGATGGTGAGCCGGCACACGTCGTCCGAGGCCCACAGGTCGAGGTCGGTGTTGGGTGGGCCGTCGATGATGTGGCGCATGCCCGCGGCCATCCGCAGCCCGCTCTGGCGGGTGTGGTGGACCATGACCGCCTCGGTGCCGGAGGCCGTGTGCTCCTCGGCCACGAGGGGACGCTCCAGCACCGCCGCGGTCCGGGGATCCCGGCCGAGGTCGGGCAGCTCCTCGTTCGCCACCAGCTCGGACTGCAGCACCACCCGCAGCGAAGCCTCCACCGGCTCGACCTCGTAGAGGATGGCCGCCACCGCCCGCTGCGAGAGCGACACCAGCCGAGTCGAGTTGATCCGCACCGCGTCCCCGGCCGGCGAACGCCATTCGACCTTGCGGCGCAGGACCCCGTCGCGCAGGTCGAGCGTGCGCTCGTGCGACGTCAGCGTCCCGTAGCGCACGTCGAACGGCTCGTCGTCCACCAGCAGCCGGATGAGCTTGCCGTTGGTGACGTTGATGATGGTCTGGCCCGACTCCGGATACCCGTACCCGGTCTCGACGTAGGGCAACGGCCGCAGCTCGTACACCGAGTTGAGGTACGTCCCGGGGATGCCGTGAGGATCGCCCTCGTCGAGGTTCCCCCGCAGCCCGATGTGCCCGTTGGACAGGGCGAAGACCGACTCGGTCCGCCCCAACGCGTCGAGGTGCAGCGCGTGCTCGGTCACGCTCCAGGGCTCGACCGAGAAGCACCGGTCCGGCGAGTTCATGCCGACCCCGAGCCCCGCTCAACCTGCTCCGGCTCCGGATCGGGCTCGTGCGGCCCGCCGGGCTCACCGACCTCCGAGCCGCCGCCCGGGCCCGCGGGCTCGGGCGCGTCGAGCAGCTCCGCCAGGTCGGTCACCACCACGTCGGCTCCGTGGCTCGCCAGCTCGGCGGCCTGGCCCACGCGGTCGACGCCCACCACCAAGGCGAAGGCGCCGGCCCGCCCGGCCTCGACCCCGGCGATGGCGTCCTCGAACACCGCCGCCTCCCCCGCGCTCGTCCCCAGCGCCCGGGCCGCAGCCAGGAACGTGTCGGGGGCGGGCTTGCCGGCGAGCCCCTGCTCCCGGGCCGCGCGCCCGTCCACGACCACGTCGAACCGGTCGGCCAGCCCCGCGCTCGCCAGCACGTCCCGGGCGTTGGCGCTGGACGACACGACCGCAGTCTTGAGGCCCGCCTCGCGGGCCGCATCCACGTACCGCACCGAGCCGGGGTACACCTCGACCCCGTCCTTCGCCATCGTGGCCAGCACCAGATCGTTCTTCCGGTTGGACAGCCCATACACGGTGGCGGTCCCCGGCGGGTCCTCCGGGGTCCCCTCGGGCAGGATGATGCCCCGGGAGGCCAGGAACGCCCGCGTCCCGTCCAGCCGGGGCCGCCCGTCCACGTACCGGTCGTAGTCCTGGGCGGTGAACGGAGCCTGGGGCGATCCACCGGCGTCGACCTGCCCGGCGAGGAAGTCGTCGAACATCTGCTTCCAGGCCGCGGCGTGCTGGGTCGCCGTGCGGGTCAGCACGCCGTCCAGATCGAACAGCACCGCCTGCACCTCGGGGGGAAGGCCGAGCACACCATGTGGTTACCCGCGCGGCGCCCCCGTGTCCATGGTTTACGCGTCGCCGAGGGTGCCGAGGACGAAGCACGGGACGCTAGCGGCGCCCGAGCCGTCGCCGGCCCCGGGCAGAATCGGGCGGTGACCGACACCGTGGAGCGCCTCGTGGGCCGGCTCGGGTTGGAGCCTCATCCCGAAGGCGGCTGGTACCGCGAGACATGGCGCCACGACGCGGCCGAGGGCGAGCGACCCGCGGGCACGGCCATCTACTACCTGCTGGCGGCCGGACAGCGCTCGCACTGGCACCGGGTGGACGCCGCCGAGGTGTGGCACTTCTACGCCGGGGAGCCGTTGCGGCTGTCGGTCCGGGCCGGCGACGGGCCGACCGAGACCGTGACCCTCGGGGCGGACGTGCTCGGCGGGCAGCAGCCTCAAGCGGTGGTGCCTGCCGGCGCGTGGCAGTCGGCCGAGAGCACGGGGTCGTGGACGCTGGTGGGCTGCACGGTGTCCCCGGGCTTCACCTTCGAGGGCTTCGAGCTGGCCCCGCCGCGATGGGCGCCTCCCGGCTAGGCCGGCCGCGGCTCAGCCGACGCCGGCCCGGTCGCCGGTGAGGAGCGGGACCAGGAACTGGCCCGTCCAACTGTTGGGGACGGCCGCGATCTCCTCCGGCGTGCCGGTGGCGACGACCGTGCCGCCGCCGTTGCCGCCTTCCGGGCCGAGGTCGACGACCCAGTCGGCCGTCTTGATGACGTCGAGGTTGTGCTCGATGACCAGGACGGTGTTGCCCTGGTCGACCAGGCGGGACAGGACCGTCAGCAGCTTCCGGATGTCCTCGAAGTGCAGGCCCGTGGTGGGCTCGTCGAGGATGTAGATCGTGTGCCCGGTCGAGCGCTTGGCCAGCTCGCTCGACAGCTTGACCCGCTGGGCCTCCCCGCCCGACAGCGTGGTGGCGGGCTGGCCGAGGCGCACGTAGCCCAGGCCCACGTCCACCAGCGTCTGCATGTGGCGGGCGATGGCCGGCTGGTTGCCGAAGAAGTCGAGCGCCTCCTCGCAGCTCATGGCCAGGACGTCTGCGATGTTCTTGTCCTTGAACGTGATGTCCAACGTGTCCCGGTTGTAGCGGGCGCCCTTGCACACCTCGCACGGGACGTACACGTCCGGCAGGAAGTGCATCTCGATCTTGATGGTGCCGTCGCCCGCACACGCCTCGCAGCGGCCGCCGCTGACGTTGAAGCTGAACCGGCCGGGCAGGTAGCCCCGCACCTTGGCCTCGTGCGTCTGCGCGAAGAGCTTGCGGATGTGGTCGAACACGCCGGTGTACGTGGCCGGGTTCGACCGCGGGGTGCGCCCGATGGGCGACTGGTCGATGTCGATGACCTTGTCGAGGTAGGCGATGCCGTCGACGCCGGTGTGCAGCCCCGGTGGCGTCTTGGACCGGTACACCTTCTGCATCAGCGACCGGTAGAGGATGTCGTTCACCAGCGTCGACTTGCCCGAGCCCGACACCCCGGTCACCGCCACGAAGCACCCCAGCGGGAACTCCACGTCGATGTTCTTCAGGTTGTGCTCGCGGGCGCCCCGGACCTTGAGCCAGCGGTCGCCCGTGGGCCGGCGCTTCTCCGGCACCGGGATCGAGCGCTTGCCCGACAGGTACTTGCCGGTGAGCGAGCGCCGGTTGCGCAGCAGCTTCTGCACGCTGCCGGTGTGGACGATCTCGCCGCCGTGCTCGCCGGCGCCCGGGCCGATGTCGACGACGTGGTCGGCCACCCGGATGGTCTCCTCGTCGTGCTCGACCACCAGCACGGTGTTGCCCAGCTCGCGCAGGCGCATGAGCGTATCGATGAGCCGGCGGTTGTCGCGCTGGTGCAGGCCGATCGACGGCTCGTCCAGCACGTAGAGCACACCCACCAGGCCGGACCCGATCTGGGACGCCAGTCGGATGCGCTGGGCCTCGCCGCCGGCCAGCGTGCCGGCCGACCGGGACAGCGTGAGGTAGTCGAGGCCCACGTCGAGCAGGAAGCCCATGCGGGCGTTGATCTCCTTGACCACCCGCTCGGCGATGAGCCGGTCGCGCTCGGAGAGCTGCAGCGCGGCCAGCGTCTTGGCCGACTCGCCGATCGACAGGTTGGAGATGTCGGCGATCGAATGGCCGTCGATGGTCACGGCCAGCGAGAGCGGCTTGAGCCGGGCACCACCGCAGGCCGCGCACGGCACCTCGCGCATGTAGCCCTCGACCTGCTCACGGGCGCTGTCGGACTCGGCGTCCGAGTGGCGCCGCTGCAGGTACGGGATCACGCCCTCGTAGTTGGCGTGGTAGGTGCGCTCGCGGCCGTAGCGGTTCTTGAACTTGACCCACACCCGGTCGACGCCCTTGCCGTAGAGCACCGCCTGGCGTTGCTTCGCCGCCAGCGAGCCGAAGGGGGCGTCCATGTCGATGCCCACCTCCTCGGCCACCGCCACCACCAACCGCTGGAAGTAGCGCTGGTGGCCGCCGGACCAGGGGGCGATCGCCCCGTCCTCCAGGCTGAGGTCGGGGTCGGGCACGATCAGCTCGGGGTCGACCTCGAAGCGGGTGCCCAGCCCGTCGCACACCTCGCAGGCCCCGTAGGGCGAGTTGAACGAGAAGTTGCGGGGCGCCAGCTCCTCGAAGCTGCCGTGGCCGTTGGGGCAGGCGAGGTGCTGCGAGAAGGTCAGCGTCTCCGGGCCGCCGTTGTCCTCGTCCTGGCCGCGGCGGTCGCTCTCCTTGCCGCCGGGCACCCGATCGGCGCCGTCGCCGTTCCGGGGCACGATCTGCACCTCGGCCACACCGTCGGCCAGCTTGAGCGCCGTCTCCAACGAGTCGGTCAGCCGGCGCTCGATGCCGTCTCGCCGCACGAGGCGGTCGACGATGACCTCGATGGTGTGCTGCTCGTAGCGGGCCAGCTCGACCCGTTCGGACGTCTCCCGCACCTCGCCGTCGACCCGGGCGCGGGCGAAGCCCTGGGCCGCGAGGTCGGCCAGCAGGGTCTCGTAGGTGCCCTTGCGGCCCCGCACCACCGGCGCCAGCACCTGGAACCGGGTGCCGTCGGGCAGCTCCATGATGCGGTCGACGATCTGCTGCGGGGTCTGCCGGGTGACCTCGGCGCCGCACTCCGGGCAGTGGGCCACGCCGATGCGGGCGAACAGCAGGCGCAGGTAGTCGTAGACCTCGGTGATGGTGCCGACGGTGGAGCGCGGGTTGCGGGACGCGCTCTTCTGGTCGATGGAGATGGCCGGCGAGAGCCCCTCGATGAAGTCGACGTCGGGCTTGTCCATCTGGCCGAGGAACTGGCGGGCGTAGGCCGACAGCGACTCGACGTACCGGCGCTGGCCCTCGGCGTAGATGGTGTCGAACGCCAGCGACGACTTGCCCGAGCCCGAGAGCCCGGTGAACACGATCAGCTTCTCCCGCGGCAGCTCGAGGCTGACGTTGCGCAGGTTGTGCTCTCGGGCACCCCGGATGACCAGCGAATCAGCCACGGCGCGCCAGGCTAGCGTGTCCGCGCTCCATAGGAACGCATGTTCGGGAGGAGAGGTCTACGGGCCGGACAGGTCCCCAACCTGCTCCGCGTACCAGGGGTCCGCCAGGTGCTCGGCGATCTGGCGCAGGGTCCAGCCCTTGCGCGGGGCATCCCACTCGCCGGGCCCCGCGGCCGCGTAGCGCAGCTCGAACGTGCGGGCCAGGCGCCGCAGCCGCTGCTGGGCCTCCACCAGGTCGGCCTCGCTGAAGGACGCCCGGTCGGCGTCGAGGGTCACCGCGCTGGCGTGCCACCGGTCCTCCTGGCTGGCGACGCCGGCCAGCAGCGCCTCGACCTGGGCGAGGTGGTCGACGATGTGGTCCGCGGTGCGCCGGACGGCTTTGTGCGGCGTGTACACCCGCTCGCCGTCGGCGGCCAGCCGGGGACGGCCGTCCCAGGCCAGCCAGGTGGCGGCCAGGGCGAGGACCCGCTCCACTGTGGGCACCAGCGCGGACGCGGGATTCGTGGGACTGGTCTCGTCGGCAGGGCTGGGCATGCCCGGACGGTACGGAGGCGAAGGTTCGGTCGGGACCGAAACGTCCCGGCGTTACCGTCGCCTCCATGGGAACGGACTTCGCCGCCGTCGCCGGGCTGCTCGGCCACCCGGCCCGGGCCGCCATGATCGACGCGCTGATGGGCGGGGAGGCGATCACGGCCGGCGAGCTGGCCGGCATCGCGGGCGTCGGCCCCTCGACCGCCAGCCAGCACCTGGCCCGGCTGGTGGACGGTGGCCTGGTGACGGTGGAGGTGTGGGGCCGCCAGCGCCGCCACCGCCTCGCCGGCCCGGAGGTGGCCGAGGCCCTGGAGGCCCTGGCGCGCATCTGCCCACCGACCCCGGTTCGCTCGCTGAGCCACGCCTCCCGGCGTGACGCTCTGGGCCACGCCCGCACCTGCTACGACCACCTGGCCGGCACCATCGGCGTGGGCCTGGCCGACGCCCTGCTCGCCCGGACCTGGGTCGTCCCGGTGGGCGAGTCGTACGACCTCAGCATCGAGGGCGAGGCCGGCCTGGCCGCCGTCGGGGTCGACGTGGCCGGAGCCCGCGCCGGCCGCCGGGCCTTCGCCCGGGCCTGCCTCGACTGGACCGAGCGCCGCCCTCACATCGCCGGCGCGCTGGGCGCCGCCATCGCGACCGCCGCGCTGAGCTCCGGCTGGGTGCACCGGCGCGCCGGACGCACCCTGGGCGTCACCGACACCGGCTACGAGGTGCTGCACGGCGTCTTCGGCGTGCCCGAGGCGGTGCTGGGCTGCTGGGACGGGAACGGGGTCAGACACCTGCCTCGCGCAGCTCGCGCTTGAGCTCGTTGACCTCGTCGCGCAACCGCGCCGCGTACTCGAAGCGCAGGTCGGCGGCGGCCTCGTGCATCTCCTCCTCCAGCGTCTGGATGAGGCGCCCCAACTCGGTGGGCGGTAGGTCGATCAGCTCGTCTCGCAGCCGCTTGGCCGCGCCGGGCCGGCCCCGCCGGCGCCCGTCGCCGGGCACCGGCGCTCCCTCGGCCGGCCGCAGGTGGGCCAGGATGTCGTTGACCGCCTTGCGGATGGTCTGCGGCTCGATGCCGTGCTCGGCGTTGTAGGCGAGCTGGAGCTGGCGCCGCCTCTGGGTCTCGCCGATGGCCCGGCGCATCGAGTCGGTCACCGTGTCGGCGTACATGATCACCTGGCCGTCGACGTTGCGGGCGGCGCGGCCGATGGTCTGGATCAGCGACGTCTCGCTGCGCAGGAACCCCTCCTTGTCGGCGTCGAGGATGGTCACCAGCGACACCTCGGGCAGGTCGAGGCCCTCCCGCAGCAGGTTGATGCCCACCAGCACGTCGAACTCGCCCAGGCGCAGGGCCCTCAGGATCTCGATGCGCTCGATCGTGTCGATGTTGGAGTGCAGGTAGCGGACCCGCAGGCCCTGCTCCAGCAGGTAGTCGGACAGGTCCTCTGCCATCTTCTTGGTGAGCGTGGTGACCAGAACCCGCTGGTCGCGCTCGATGCGGGCATGGACCTCGGTGAGCAGGTCGTCGATCTGGCCCTTCGTGGGCCGCACCACGACCTCGGGGTCGACCAGCCCGGTCGGCCGCACGATCTGCTCGACCACCTGGCCCGACACCTGCAGCTCGTAATCGGCCGGAGTGGCCGACAGGAACACCACCTGGTTGACCCGCTCGATGAACTCCTCGAACCGCAGCGGCCGGTTGTCGGCCGCCGAGGGCAGCCGGAAGCCGTAGTCGATGAGCTGCTCCTTGCGGCTGCGGTCGCCCTCGTACTGGCCGTGGAGCTGGGGCACGGCCACGTGGCTCTCGTCGATCACGCACAGGAAGTCGTCGGGGAAGAAGTCGAGCAGCGTGTGGGGCGGCTCGCCCGCGCTGCGGCCGTCGATGGGCGCCGAGTAGTTCTCGATCCCGTTGCAGAAGCCGACCTCCTGCATCATCTCGAGGTCGTACTGGGTGCGCATGCGCAAGCGCTGGGCCTCGAGCAGCTTGCCCCGCTGCTCGAACCAGGCCAGCCGCTCGGCCAGCTCGCCCTCGATGCGGGCGATGGCCTTCTGCATGCGCTCGGCGCCCGCGACGTAGTGGGTGGCCGGGTAGACGGCCAGGTCGTCCAGCGTGCGGATGTGTTCGCCCGTGAGCGGGTCGACCACGGTGATGCGCTCGATCTCGTCGCCGAACAGCTCGATGCGGATCGCCGTCTCGTCGTAGGCGGGATGCAGCTCGATGGTGTCGCCCCGGACCCGGAACTTGCCCCGGGTGAGGTTCATGTCGTTGCGGTCGTACTGCATGTCGACGAGCTTGCGCAGCACCTGCCGCTGGTCGATCTCCTCGCCTCGCTGGAGGACCAGCAGGTTGTCGCGGTACTCCTCCGGGGAGCCCAAGCCGTAGATGCACGACACCGAGGCGACCACGATCACGTCTCGCCGGGTGAGCAGGGCGGACGTGGCCGAGTGGCGCAACCGGTCGATCTCGTCGTTCACCGACGAGTCCTTCTCGATGTAGGTGTCGGACGAGGCGATGTAGGCCTCGGGCTGGTAGTAGTCGTAGTAGCTGACGAAGTACTCGACCCGGTTCTCGGGGAAGAACTCGCGGAACTCGTT
>JBKPRV010000586.1:0-5601 GCA_046734715.1 Actinomycetota bacterium
GCCCGGAGCAGTGCCTCGGCATCGGTGTCGCTGCGCTCCGGCGAATGGTGGAACAGCACCAGCTCCCCCACGCCGGCAGCGGCCGCGAGGGCCAGCGCCTGCTCGACGGTCGCGTGCCCGTAGTCCTTGGCGAGCGCGGACTCGGCGGTGACGAACTGGGCGTCGTGGACCAGGAGGTCGACGCCTTGGGTCAACTCCCGGACCGATGACGGCGTCCTGATCGGGCCTTGATCGCCCCCACCGGTCGGGAGGTGGTCGGGGATGTAAGCAAACGAGCCCGCCGGCCCCTCCACCCGGTAGCCAAGGGTACGACCTCCCTTGTGGGGCACCTCCCGGGCCAGCACGGCGAGTCCATCCATCGTGCGCCAGCCCTCCCCGACCGTACCGAAGCGCCATCTGCCCCGCAGGCCTTCGGGGCGGATCGGGAAGTGGGGCGGCGACATCGCCCTGGCCAGGAGCGAGGCCGCCGGCACGCCCTCGTCGGGCAGCAACAGGTTGACGACGGCGTCGTCGCGGTCGCCCGCCCTGAAGAAGGGCAGGCCCTGCACATGATCCCAGTGCAAGTGGGTCAGCAGGACCGTGCCGCGGAAGGGCCGGCCGCCCAGCAGTGGAGTCACGGCCCGTATCCCCGTGCCGGCGTCCAGGATCAGGCGGGGCAGGGTCGACTCGTCGGGCCAGACCGCGAGACAGGACGTGTGGCCACCCACTCGCACGAAGTCAGGTCCCGGCGCCGGCGTCGAGCCGCGAACCCCGCAGAAGCGCAGCTTCACCCCGCCGCCGACCTTCGCGTGTCCCCACGCCAGTGTCCGGCGCTGACCGCCGCCGGGGCGGTGACAGTGGACGTGGTGCCCACGGTGATCTTCCCTTCCTTCTCCCGCCGTCGGTTGGGCCGCAACTTGGGACTGTACGGGCGACCGTCGCCGCCGCCGAGGGCGGCACCCTGTGGTGTCTCGATGGTGCTGGCACCCCCACCCGATGCGGGGCTCGCCTCCTTGTCGCACACGCTCCGACCGGGTCTGATATGACGGTGGGCGATACAAGGCGGATCACGGTGTTCCTCGCTGACGACAACCTCCTGGTGCGGGAGGGCGTGCGGGCCCTGCTCGGGCTCGAGGCCGACCTGGAGGTGGTGGGCGTCGCCGCCGACTACGACGAGCTCGTCGAGGGGGCCACGGCCGCGCACCCCCAAGTGGTGGTGACCGACATCCGCATGCCGCCCAGCTTCCAGGACGAGGGCATCGAGGCGGCGAAGCAGGTGCGCAAGCGGCACCCGGGCACCGGCATCGTCATCCTCTCCCAGTACGACGAGCCCGACTACGCGATCTCCCTGCTCGGCGAGGGCGCCGCCGGCTTCGCCTACCTGTTGAAGGACCGGGTCTCCAACGGCGATCACCTGGCCCGGGCCATACGCGAGGTGGCCACTGGCGGCTCGATGCTCGACCCGCAGATCGTCGAATCGCTGGTGGCGCCGGTACGTGGCGCCGGGGCCCTCACGTCGGACGACGAGGACCTGCTCCAGCAAGTCGCCGAGGGGAGGCCGGTCAAGGCGATCGCCGCCGCTCGCAGCACGACCCCGGAGGCGGTCAACGACGCCATTGAAGCCCTGTTCCTGCACCTGGCCCGCGACGCCAGTGCCGGCCAGGAGGGTGCGTTGCGCCGCCTCCGCCTCCTCCAGAAGGCGATCGTGGATCGTGAGGAGCAGGGCGAAACGCTCAGCCGCTTCCTGCCTGGTGGCCTGGCCCAGCGTTTGCGCACCGACCGGGCGGGCGTGGAGCGCACCGAGCGGATGGTCGTGACGGTGCTCATGTCCGACGTGCGGGGCTACTGCGGCATCACCGAGCGCAGCGACCTCACGGTGCTGGCCGCCCAGCTGAACGAACACCGGCGGGAGATGAACGGGGCGATCCTCGCGGAGGACGGGACGGTGATGCAGTATGCCGGCGACGCCGTCCTCGCCGTCTTCGGCGCCCCGGTCCCGCAGACCGACCACGCGGATCGTGCCCTTCGGGCCGCGGCGGCGATGCACCTGCGCCAGTCCGGGCTGAACCAGCGGTGGTCCGAGGCTGGCCTGCCCCCCTTCGGCCTGGGAATCGGTGTGTCCACGGGCGAGGTGGCCGCCGCGCTGCTCGGCAGCGACGAGCGCCTGGAGTACACCGTCGTCGGCGACACTGTGAACCTGTCCCAGCGGCTGCAGGACCTGGCCCGCCCCGCGGGCACCACCGTCCTCGGCGAGACCACTGTGGCCGCTCTCAGTGAGCCCCTCGACGCCCGGGCCCTCCCTCCCCAACGGGTCAAGGGACGGGAGGCGCCGGTCGTCGCCTATGCGGTGGACCACATTCCCTCCGGCGAGGAGGTGCCGTCATGAAGGGTGCGCCAGCGAGCGTCACGAGCGCCTATCCGGTCGTGCGGGTCCGCGGCCTGCGTCGCACCTTCGATGCCGAGTTGGCCCCGGTGCGCGCCCTGCGGGGCGTCGACATTGATGTGGACCCCGCCGAGTTCGTGGCCGTCATGGGGCCGTCCGGTTGCGGCAAGTCGACCCTGCTCAACCTGGTCGCCGGCCTCGATCTGGCCGACGACGGCGAGATCACCCTCGACGGCGAGGTCATCACCGGTCAGTCCGAGGACTGGCTGGCCCGCATGCGCCGTCAGCACATCGGCATCGTCTTCCAGTTCTTCAACCTGCTGGAGGGCATGACGGCCCTCGAGAATGTGATCCTCCCGGCCGTGGTCGCCGGGAGGAGGCGCAAGGCGGCCGAGACCAGGGCCCGCGACCTGCTCGACCTTCTCGGCGTGGGCGGCCGGGCCGAGGAGCTCCCGGCCGTGCTCTCGGGCGGCGAGCGGCAGCGCCTCGCCATCGCCCGGGCGTTGGCCAACGAGCCCACGTTGCTGCTGGCCGACGAGCCCACCGGCGCCCTCGACAGCGACGGCGGCCGTGAGGTTCTGGAGTTGTTCCGCCGCCTCCACGACGACGGGCAGACCATCCTGATGGTCACCCACAGCGACGAGGTGGCGGCGGGCGCCGACCGCGTGGTTCGCATGCGCGACGGCCGTATCGACGGCGGCACGCCCGGCGGTGCCGACGCCCCGGCCGACCCCGCCACCCGAGGCGGCGCCGCTCCGGTCGGTTCGGCGGGCTGAATGCGTGCCGGTCGGGACCGCGCTGGGCCCACCATGAAGCGGCAGGTCCCCGGATCGATCCGCAACCTCGATGAGGCGCCGCCCATCGCAGCCGCGCTCGCTGCGTTCGTCGTCGGCCTCGGATGCATCGGCGCCTCCCACGCTCCGCTCTTTTTGACTAGGGCCAAGTGATGGCCAAGGACTGGATCGACGTGTCTGCCGCCGTCGGGTCAGCGCTGGCGGTGGCGGCCCTGGCCGTGGTCACGCTGCGGTACCGCCGATCGACGGGCCTGGCCCGGGCTCGCCTGCTGTGGCTCGTGTGGGGCGTCCTCGTGACCGCCACCGCCGGGCTGGTCGGCCTGGCGCTGAACCTCCTCGTCGACTGGCCGGCCGGGCCCGCCAGCGGTCTGGCGGCCGGATGCCTCGTCGTCCCCGCCGCCGTGGCTCTCGGCCGCGCGCCACGCGTCGCGCTCCTGGCCGAGCCGGCACTCGTCCGCACCCTCGTGATCACGGGGCTGGTGGGTCTGGTCGGCGGCGTGTACGTGCTCGTGGTCATCGGCCTGGGTCAGGCCCCCGAGGGCGACGAGCGCACCATCCTCGCCCTTTCCATGGCGGCTGCCGCGATCGCGTGCGTGCTGGCGTTCCCCACTCGGGCGCGCCTCGAGGAGTGGGCCAACAAGCGCGTCTACGGCGAGCGCCACTCGCCCGAGGAGGCGCTGCGCACGTTCGGGGGGCGCATGTCCCGCGCCGTCCCCCTTGACGAGCTCCTCCTCCAGCTGGTCGAGACCCTGAAGAAGACCATGCGGCTCGACGCAGCTGAGGTGTGGACCGGCATCGACGGCCAGATGACCCGCACGGTGTCGGTGCCCGACCGCGAACCCGGTCACCTCCGGCTCGCCCCCGAGGAGCTGCCGGTCGTGGCCCGGGCCCACGCCCAGGGCAACGCCTGGCTCCAGGTGTGGGCGCCGGCCCTTCTCGGCGGACGGGAGGACCGCATCGTCCGGTCGGTCTCGGTCGCCCACCTCGGCGAGCTGCTCGGCCTCATCGTCGTCGAGCGCCGCGGCGACGGGGCGCCGTTCATCGAGGAGGAGGACCGGGTCCTCGTCGACCTGGCCCGCCAGGTCGGTCTCGCCCTGCACAACGTGCGCCTCGACTCCGCACTCCAGGCCAGCCTCGAGGAGCTGCGGCACCGCAACGAGGAGCTGATCGCCTCCCGTGCCCGCGTGGTGGCCGCCGCCGACGAGTCCCGCCGCCAGATCGAGCGCAACCTGCACGACGGCGCGCAACAGCACCTCGTCGCACTTGCGGTCAAGGTGGGACTGGTGAAGACGCTCATTGACGCCGATCCCGAGACCGCGACGGGGATGCTCGACGAGCTGCGCGCCGACGTGCAGGTCACCCTCGACGCACTCCGCGAGCTAGCCCACGGCATCTACCCGCCGCTCCTACGGGATCGGGGGCTACCCGACGCCCTCCGGACGGCAGCCAACCGGGCGGTGCTGCCCGCCACGGTCGAGGCCGACGGGGTGGGCCGCCATGACACCGATCTGGAGGCCGCCGTCTACTTCTGCTGCCTGGAGGCCATGCAGAACGCCGGTAAGCACGCAGGCGACGGGGCACGGATCTGCGTGGCGGTCGGGGACGGCGCCGGCGCGTTGTGGTTCGAGGTGCGCGACGACGGCGCCGGGTTCGACACGGCACTGACAGGCGAAGGCCACGGTTTCGTCAACATGCGCGACCGCCTCGGGGCCTTCGGCGGCGAGCTGGAGGTACGATCCGTCGTCGGGGAGGGCACGACCATCCGCGGAACGGTGCCGGTGGGCACGGCCCTTGGCGAACCCTGAGCGATAGAGGCCGTGTCATCGGTCGGTTCGTGACCCTGCCGGGGAGCGGTCATCAGGACCCGGCGTCGTTGGCCGCTTCCCAGGCCTCCCGCAGCACGGCCGGGCTGAAGTCCTCCTTGTGGACGTAGCGAGCGGCACCGCAGTCGAGAGCATCGGCCGGCAGGGACTCCGCTTCGTACGTCGACAGCAGGATCACCACGGTCGACGGGGCGGCTGCGAGGATGCGGCGGGTGGCCTCGATCCCGTTGATGCCCGGCAGGTTGATGTCCATCAGCACCACCGCCGGGCGGATCGCGAGCGCGACCTCGACCGCCTCGTCTCCTGACGCCGCCTCCGCCGCCACCTCGAACCCGCGCGCGACTCCCACGGCCGTGCGCGCTACGGCCCGGAACGGCGGTTGATCGTCGACGATCAGCACCGGCACCGTCTCGATGTCGCTGATGGTGACCTCCTTGCCGGGCACGATGTCATTGTCGCTCCGGGCGTGCGGCCCGGCGAGGGTGGGCACCTCTGTTTCCGGAGGGGTGCTAGCCCCCCCGGTCTGCCAGGTACAGGAGTACGGCCGTGACCCGGCGGTGCACGGCGGGCTCCTCCGACAGCCCCAGCTTGGAGAACATCGAGTTGATGTGCTTCTCCACTG
>JBKPRV010000587.1:0-4776 GCA_046734715.1 Actinomycetota bacterium
TCCTGGTGCTGCTGGGCGACCACCTCGACCGCGGGCGGCTGCGGCTGCCCGCCAACGCCACCGAGTCGGGCTACGTCCGCCACGCCGCGGTCCTGCCCCATGCGGCGCTGAGCGTCAACCATGCGGGGCTGGGCACCGTCCTGGCCGCGCTGGGCCACGGGGTGCCCCAGGTGTGCCTGCCGCTGGGCCGGGACCAGCCGGCCAACGCCCGGGCGGTCGAACGGGTGGGAGCGGGGCGGGTGCTGGCCGCGGACGCGGGCGTCGAGGCCCTGCGCGACGCGGTGCGCGACGTGCTCGCCGCTCCGGGCTACCGGGCCGCCGCCAAGCGGATGCAAGCGCTCAGCTCGCCGCCGGGCGATCCCAGCGCGGCCGAGGACGCCGTCGTCGACCTGCTCGGCGGCTGAGCGGGGACCGCTCAGCTCGTGCCCGGAAGCTGCCGCGGCAGCCGTCCGGAGGCCAGCACGCCACCCAGGGCCACGGCCAGGGCGATCAGGAAGGCGAAGGTGAGCGACGAGGCGGTGGCCCAACCCCGTCCGTCCCCCAGGGCCACGAACACGCCACCCACCCCGGTGCCGAGCGAGACGCCCAGCACGTCGGTGAGCTGGAGCGACGCGCTGGCCGTGCCCTCCTGGCCGGGAGCGGCCTCGCCGAGCACGGTGGCGGAGATGGGCGCGTAGCAGAGGCCCATGCCCAGGCCCCCGACGCCCCACGCCGCGACCAGGAAACCCACGGGGACCGGTCCGAGCGCCAGCGCCGTCAGCGCGATGCCGACCGCGAGCACCGCGAAGCCGCGGCGCACCAGCCAGCGGGGGCCGCGGGCCACCACGACCCGCTGCTGCACCCACGCGCCGGTGGTCCACGCCAGCGTGGCGCTCGTGAGGGCCAGGCCCGCCACCCAGGTGGGCGCGTGGTGGGCCTCGGTCGCCGCGAGCGACACGTAGGCGTCGGTGCCGAAGAAGGCGAACGTGAGGAGGCCCCGGGTCGCCACCGCGGCCGGCAGCCCCGGGTGCAAGGACAGCGTGCCCTCGGGCACCAGGCGGACGAAGGCCCACGCTCCGAGCACGCCGCCCGCTGCTATGAAGGCCCCGGCCAGCGCCGGTTGGTGGGCACCGAGGCCGGCGAGCACCAGCGCCGCCCCCACCACCAGGACCGCCGCGTCCCGCGGCCGGTCGTCGTCGCCGGGCGCCGCTCCGTCCCCGTCCTCGGCGTCGGCGGGCGGGCTGTCGGTCAGGGCCGGCAAGGCCAGGATGGCGGCGAGCGCCACGAGCGGCAGCAGGGCGAGGAACACGACGCGCCACGACAGCCAGCCGGCGAGGGCGCTGGCAGCCGCCGGGCCGATCACGCCGGGGATCACCCAGGCGCTGGAGAACACCGCGAAGACCCGGGGCCGGAGGGCCGCGGGATAGGCCCGACCCACGGTGGTGTAGGCGACCGCGGGAATCACGCCCGCGCCCATGCCCTGGGCGACCCGGCCGGCCACCAGCATGGGCATGGACTGGGCCGCACCTCCCACCACCAGGCCCACCGTGAACAGGGCGAGGCCCACCGCGAAGGGCAGCCGCGTGCCGCGCCGGTCCGCCGCCCGGCCCGCCAGGACGATGCCGAGCAGGCTACCGAGGAAGAAACCGGAGAAGACCCAGCCGTACAGGCCCAGGCCCCCGAGGTCGTCGGCCACCACCGGCATGACGGTGGCGATGGCCAGCGACTCGAACGCCACCAGCGTGATGGTCAGCACCAGGGCGACGGTCAGGCGGCGCCGCGCCGGCGCCCACACGCCGTCGTCGACGGCCACGTCCACCGGCGCGCGCTGGTCGAGGGCCACATCCGACATGCTTGCGTGCCAACACGATGCACCCCCCGTGGATTCCCTGACCGAGACTGTGGCTGTGGACAGCACCCTCATCCGCCCCGACGGCGAGGACGCCCTGGTGCGCGGCCTGCTCACCGGCATCGTGGTGTTCCGCTGGCTGGCGTGGGTGTGGCTGGTGGTGGTGCTGGCCCTCAACCGCGCGGAGCTGGCCGAGCCGGCGGCCCGCCCCAGTGTGGCGGTGGCGCTGGCCGGAGTGGCGCTGGTCGTGACGGCGGCGGACACCGCGCTGCTCAGCGTCGACCCGCGCCGGCTGCTCGCCCCCGTGGTGATCGCGGCGGAGGTCACGGTCGGGTTCGCCCTGGCGGCCGCCGACGGGCTGGCCTACAACGGCATCGCCCATCCCCAGACGCTCTCGTCGGCCTGGCCGCTGGCCGGGGTGATGTCCGCCGGCATCGCCCTGCGCTGGCGGGGCGGCGTGGTGGCCGGCGCGGTGATCGGGCTGGGCACCGGGCTAGGCGAGCTGCTGGAACCCGGCCCCTGGAGCGGCCGCGACACGATCAGCGTGGTCTCCAGCGTCGTGCTCTATGCCCTGGCCGGGCTGGTGGCCGGGTTCGTGACCACCCGGCTGCGGGAGGCCGAGCGCCGGATCAGCCTGGCCCAGGCCCGGGAGGAGGTGGCCCGCACCCTGCACGACGGCGTGCTCCAGACCCTGGCGGTGGTCCAGCGCCGCACCGAGGACCCCGACATCGTGCGCCTGGCCCACGACCAGGAGCGGGAGCTGCGCGAGTTCCTCTACGGCACCCACGGCGCGGTGGGCGGCGGCGGCGACCTGGGCACCCGGCTGCGGGAGGCGGCCGCCCGCTACGAGGACCGCTACGGCGGGACCGTCCGGGTGATCCTGGCGCCCGACACGCCCCCGCTGGCCGGCCGCACGGTGGAGGCGCTGGCCGGCGCGGTGGGCGAAGCCCTCGCCAACGCGGGCAAGCACGGCGGTGCCACGACGGTGACCGTGTACGCGGAGCCGGTCGACGGCGAGCTGTTCTGCTCGGTCAAGGACGACGGCGGCGGCTTCGACCCCGACGCCACCGAGGAGGGAACCGGCCTGCGCCGCTCGGTCCGCGGCCGCATCGCCGAGGTCGGCGGCCGGGTGGAGACCGACGGCCGCCCCGGCCGAGGCACCGAGGTCCGCTGCTGGGTCCCCCTCTGACCGCGGGCCACCGCGCGCCTGCTGGGCCCGCCCGAACGCCCCCGGTCCCGCCGCTGGGCACTCTCTCATCGGATAGGTAGGCTACCTATGTGATGGGACGGGGTGGCGATCTTCGTTCGGGTGGGGAGGGAACGTAGTCTCGTCCCGATGAGCGAGCTTCGGGCCGTGCGAGTGGTGGTGGCCGACGATCATCCCATCTGGCGATCGGGGCTGCGCGCCGACCTGGGGTCCAACTTCCACGTGGTGGGCGAGGCAGGCGATGCCGACGAGGCCATCGAGCTGATCCGCTCGCTCAAACCCGACCTCGTGGTATGCGACCTGCACATGCCGAACGGGGGCGGGCTCAAGGTGGCGCGGGCCTGCGGCGCGGACGTGCCCATCGTCATGCTCACTGTCAGCGAGCAGGAGCGGGACCTGCTCGACGCGGTGTCCGCCGGGGCCAACGGCTACCTCGTCAAGAGCACCCCGCCCGAGGAGCTGCGCCACGAGCTGTGGCGGGCGGCCAAGGGCGAGCCGGTGTTCTCGCCCGCGCTGGCCTCGCTGGTGCTGGGCGAGTTCCGGCGCATGGCCAAGGCGTCCGGCCCCAACCAGCCGCTGTCCGACCGCGAGCGCGAGGTCCTCCAGTACGTGGCCCGGGGCCACACCTACCGCGAGATCGGCGAGCAGCTCTTCATCGCGGAGAAGACGGTCGAGAACCACGTCCGCAACATCCTGGGCAAGCTCCACCTCAACCGCCGCCAGGAGCTGGTGCGCTACGCCCTAGAGCACGGCATCGAGTGATGGCCGGCCCGGAGGACGGCTGGAGGGCCGCGCTCGGGGACGCCCGCGTGCTGGTCAGCGGGTTCGGCAAGTGGGGCGGCGGGCTCTACGACGTCACCGGCGCGGCGCCGTTGGCCCTCGACGACCTGCCCAGCTCGGGCCTGGCGCTGGGCGGCGGGCGGCTGTGGCGGCTGCTGCGGGCCCCGGGCGAGCAGACGTCCAGCTGCGAGCTGCTGGCGTACGACGCCCGAGGCGTGCGCTCCTACCAGCGCTTCGACGGCATCCGGGACCCTCACGACGTGGTGTGGTTCGACGGCGCGCCGCACGTCAGCGCCAGCTGGGACGACGCGGTGTGGCGTGTCGATCCCGGGGCGGACGAGCCGCGGCGGGTGTGGCAGGGCTCGCAGGTCCCGGACTCGTGGCACGTGAACTCGCTCGTCGTCGTGGACGGTGCCCTCCACGCCTGCGCCTTCGGCCGCGGCGACCGCCACAAGGGCTGGAAGGCCGACGAGAGCGAGCCCACCGGGTTCGTGCACGACCTGCGCGCCGGGCGGGACGTGCTCACCGGCCTGGCCCATCCCCACACCCCCCGCCGGCGGGGCGACCGCTGGTTCGTGTGCGAGTCCACCACCGGCTCTCTCACCGAGCTGGACTCGCACGGTGAGGTGGTGCGGCGGGCGGCGGTGCGCCGCTTCACCCGCGGCCTCACCTTCGTGGACCGCTGGGCCCTGGTGGGCGGCAACGCCCACCGCGAGCACGACGACGATCGGGCCGAGGTGGTGGTCGTGGATCTGGCCGCGTTCGACGTGGTCGAGCGCATCCCCATGCCGTGCCTGGAGGTCTACGACATCCTGCTGGTGCCGCCCGCGGTGGTGCGGGGGGCCGCCGCCGGGTTCGGCGCCAACGCGTCCCGGGCCGTCGAGCAGCACCGGTCCGCCGAGCGCCCGACCGACCGCCTGTCTCTTATACACATCTGACGCTGCCGACGAGTTGACCTGAG
>JBKPRV010000588.1:0-4989 GCA_046734715.1 Actinomycetota bacterium
AACCTCGCCGCTGCCGGCCTCGCGACCCGGCTACGGGCCCTGGCGGCCCAGCACGGGTGGCGCTCGAGCAAGCCGACGCCACCGTCCGCCGCAAGGTCATCGACCTGCTCGACATCCACGTACACATCGTCCAATGGGAACCACGCGACACCTGTGCCGGGCGTCGAGGGCGTGATGTTCCTGGCCGCCCACCGGTCCTGCGTCGGCCCATCCACGAGGGACCCACGCACCGACCGGTGGCGGCATCGGGCGCCCCGAAAGGAGCAGAGATGACTAGCACTAGCGGAGCGCGTCGAGGAACAGGGTGGTGAACTCCGTCTCCAGGCGGTTGCGCTGGCGGTCGGGCATGGCCACGTTGCGGAAACGGTGGGAGGCGATCAGCGACAGCATCGCCCAGGCCACCGCTGGCGGGTCGACATCGGGCGAGATCTCGCCCTGGGCCTGGCCGTGGCGGACCAGATCCGCCAGGGCGTCGGCCACGTTGCGGATTCCCCGGCGGGCCGCCTCCTCGACGCTTGGCTCGGTGGTGAGCGCGACCGCGTCGGCGAACAGGGCACCGGGCAGTCCCTGGGCGTGCATCCGGGCGATGTGGCCGGGCGCCAGGATCTCGGCCAGGAGTGCGATCACCGATGCGCTGCGGTCGTCCGCGAGAGCTTGCAACTCCGCCACCAGGGCGTCCGCCGCGTCGGTCAGCACTGCGGCGTAGAGCCCCGCCTTCGAGCCGAAGTTCTGAAACACCACCGGCTCGGTGATCCCCAGGCGCGATGCCACGTCGGACACGCGGCAGCGCTGATAGCCGAGCTCGGCGAACAGTTCGCCCGCCACTGCGACGATCGACGCCCGGCGGTCGGCCGCAGCGAGCCGGGAGCGGCGGGGGCCGGGGAGTGGGCTCGGCTGAGTCATGAGTCACAGCCTAGCCGTCTTGCGTCTTAACTTAGTCATGACTAGCCTGAACTTAGTCACGACTAAGTTCAGGAGGAATACCACCATGGCCAAGCGAATCAGCACCGGGCTGGGCATCGCCGTCGTCGGGGCGTTGCTGGCCGGCGCAGCCTGTTCGAGCGAGGACGACGCCACGACCGACTCGGCGGCGGACCAGCCCAGGACGATCAAGATCGGCGCCGTCGTCCCCCTCGAGGGGCAGAGCGCGTCGCTCGGCAAGTCGTTCCTCGAAGCCGTGCGGGTGTCGCTCGACACGCTGGGCGACACCACCAACGAGTACAAGCTCGTCGTCGAGGACGGCGGCACCACCCCCGAGGAGAGCACGGCGGCCGCCAAACGGCTGGTCGAGGAGGACGGCGTTGACGCCATCGTCGGCGGCATCTCGATCGTCGGCCAGTACGTCGCACCGGTCGCCACCGAGGCGAAGATCCCCATGCTCTGCGTGTGCTCCATCCCGACCATCGGCGACGGGGAGTACAACTTCACCAACATCCCCCTGGCCGAGGACGAGGCCGACGCCTGGGTCGCCGAAGCCCAGAGGCAGGGCATCAAGAGCGTCGCCATCATCGCCCAGCAGTATCCGAGCATCGACGGCCACGTGAACGCCCTGAAGAGTGCCGCCGGGGCCGCCGGCATCGAGGTCGTCTACGAGTACCGGTTCCCGCAGGGCACGACGAGCTTCCTCGATCCCGTCAGGACAGCCCTGGAGCAGTACCAGCCCGACGCCTTCTACGTGTCCGGCTACGAGCCGTCGCTGTCGGCCGTCGGCAAGCAACTCCAGCTGGCCGAGCAGATGGTCGGCACCAAGCTGAACGTGACCTCGATCGTCGCGATCGGAGGGAGCGATGACATGTCGATCTTCGAAGGCGACTGGTACACCGACAGCGACCTGGCCACTCCCGAGGTGATGGCCCAGTTCCGGAACGCCTACCCCTCGTCGACCTTCATCACCCACATGATGCCCTACGCCTACGACTCCGTCCGGATGCTGGTGGACGGCTTCGAGAGCAACCAGGGCGTCGTCTCCTACCTGCGGGACCTCACCCGCTACGACGGCTCCGCCAGCGTCATCACCCGCGAGCCCGGTAGCGGAAACTTCCGCGCCAAGCCGGTCGTCTGGGAGGTCAGAGACGGGGTCCCCGTCGTGCGGGCCACCGGTCGAACCCGGCCGGTGCCCATCCGGCCGCCGACAGACAGCGACGACCCCAGAGGCAGCGGCACCG
Organism: Actinomycetota bacterium; assembly: GCA_046734715.1. Taxonomy (GTDB): domain Bacteria; phylum Actinomycetota; class Acidimicrobiia; order Acidimicrobiales; family VFJN01; genus ZC4RG19. The sequence goes on from JBKPRV010000588.1 coordinate 2,166, forward strand.
TCAGCGTCGAGCCCGAGAACCCCCACGACTGATTGTGTCTCTCGCCCCGGGGCGCAGAACGACCCAGCCGATGCTTCTCCCGGCCCGGGACCCACGCCACGACCCTGGCGTAGGTCCCGGGCCGCAGGACACGCCCAGCCTGCGGACCGGCATGGGTACTCGACCACCCGGCGGCAAACATCGGCCGCGCGTTACGGCTACGTCACAATGCGGGGAGTGGGGAAACCAAACCGGGGTCCTCACGCGTCAGTAGGGGGTTGGTCATCACCAAACTCGACCGCGCCGGGCGATCCGTCCGCCACCTGCTCGACCTCGCCGCCGAACTCCAAAGAGCGCGAGATCGACTTCGTCGTGCTCCAGCAAGGTATCGACACCACGACTCCGGCGGGACGGCTCCAGTTCCACGTCTTCGCTGCCCTCGCGGAGTTCATCGGGGACCTCATCTCCGAGAACACCCAGGAGGGCCTCGCCGCAGCGCGAGCTCGGGGCCGCGTCGGCGGCCGACCCGCCAAGCTCACCGTCCGCCAGCTCGCCGCGGCGCGCAAGATGCTCGCCGACCCCGACACCACCATCACCGAGGTCGCCAAGACCTTCGAGGTGTCCCGCTCCACCATCTACCGGAACCTCTGGCCGTCTGGCTCCGCGGCGGCGAAGCCGAGCGCTGCAACTCGGAGCTGAGAGGGAGAGCCGAGACGTGGCCGCCGCGGATCACCCGCCACCCGGGACTGGCGGGATGCACAGCGAACGGGATCTGGCCGAAGCGGCCGCACCCTCTACCTGGGGGCCGGCTTTGTCCAGACGGGCGCAGTCCGAGGCGGGACAAGGCGACCCAACAGCAAGCCATGAGCTGCGGAGGCATAGCCCGTAAGCCGGCGTTGGAGGGCACCTCCGCCACGAGGTGGCGCCGAGCGTTCTGTGACACCTGCATGCCGGCCTCGCCTACGAGCTGGCGAGTCGGGCGCGGCTAGTTCCACCATGCGGTACCGGTCGCAGGACGCCCCTGCCCACGAGCCGCGCCTCGGGCACGGGAACCTCCACCCTGTCGTCGGGCGGATGGAGATTGTCGGCTCGGGAAGCAGGCCGAATCCGCAGCTTGCGGTGTGAACATAGGGCCAGCAGATGATGACTGTCCTCGCAGAGCCGGTCCGGACTCAGTACTCGTTCTTGAACGCGAAGTAGGAACCGCGAATCGTTCCGGCCAGCTTCGACTTCTGCCTCGCGAACTTGAACCGTGAGGCGAGCTCCGCGGGGACTTCCATCCCTTCGGAAAGCTTGAACCCGACCGCCCGCTCGTTAGGGTCGTCGACCGTGTACATCACGTTGATCGACAGACCGCTCTCGTAGAAGACGTAGGCGATTCGGATGTTGCCGACCTGGAAGGCCGTCGCCTCGAGAGGGCGAGACGAGATGACGATGTCGCGTTCTTCCTTGAGGATCCGGTTCACCCACTCCGTGGTCGGCTTGGCGTCGCTCGCAGGCTCCACCGTGAAGTCGTGGTCGTACTTGTTCTTGAAGTAGCGGGCCTCGTGCGCCCGCAGGCCAGCGAGCGCAGCCGCGACCGGCGACGACTCCAGACCGACGGTCGAGACGGTGTTGAAATCCACGGCGTAGGGCATGACGGCTACCTCAGCCGTGACGTTGCCGGAGCAGCCATCGCGACCGGAGTCGGCAAGAGTCCGGATCGCCGGTAACTGAGAAGTACGCCGCCAGCGGGATGGTCAGCAAGGACAACACCGCCAGGATGCGGTGGACGCGCCGCCAGCCGTCCATGTCGGGCCACCGCCTTCTTGATAAGCGCGCGAATCTTGGCTTCTGTCGCGGCGTCCAGGGAGGTGAGGGTCCACGCAACCGGGTGCATGTGGGCGCCCTCCTCACGAGCGGGGTTCACGTCTTCGCCGAAGCCGAATGCGATGAAGTCCTTGTCTGGTTTGATGTAGCAGATGTCCTTGCCGTTCTTCACGTAGAACGGGAGTCCCCAGCGTACGATCGGTTCGAGCGACGGCGCGCTCTCCCGGATGATGCGGTGCAGGCGTTGTCCAATCTCCCCATACTGTGCGGGGGCATCGCCGAGCTTGGCGAGGACGGCCGCGTCGCCGCCCTTCTTCGTGAACATGCGTTCATACCTCCTTCATCGCCGGGTACGCCAGGGTTGATAGTACCACTCTCGATACGAGAGTGGTACTATCAATTTATGGCGACACAGGCTCGGACCAGTCTCGCTCGTCGCGCCGTCATCGACGCCGCCCGGACCCTTTTCCTCGACCGCGGCTATGGGGCGACCACGATCGACGCGATCAGCGCCCGCTCGGATGTCCCGCCGGCCACCGTGTACCGGCTGTTCTCGTCCAAGCGCGGCATCCTCAAGGCCCTGCTCGACGTGTCCATCGCCGGCGACGACGAGGCGGTCCCGATGGTCGATCGGCCGCCCGTTCGATCGCTCCTCGCCGATCCAGACCCCAAGAACATGGTGGCGAGCTTCGTTCACATCGCTGCGAAGGTGAACACGAGGACCGCCGCGATCTACCGCATCCTCACCAGCGCCGCAGCGTCGGACGCCGACGCCGCGACCCTGCTCGACGAGCTCACCCACCAGCGGCAGGAAGGCCAAGGACGAGTCGCGCGTGCTCTGGCACGACGGCGCGCGTTGCGGCCCACGCTGCGAGAACGTGATGCCGGTGACATCATCCACGCCCTCTTGTCTCCCGAGGTTTACGGGCTGCTCGTCGTCGACCGGCGCTGGCCACCGGAACGGTACGAGACGTGGCTCACAGACACTCTCGTCGACCAACTTCTCGCACCGCGTCGCGTGTAGGCCAGCCCGGCC
>JBKPRV010000589.1:0-2588 GCA_046734715.1 Actinomycetota bacterium
AGCGCCGCCGCGGTCCGCCGGATCCGCGAGCACAAGGCCGCCGGGCACACCACGATCCTGATCACCGGCGCGGTCCGGCCGCTGACCCGGCCGCTCGAGCCGTTGTTCGACATGATCGTCGCGGCCGATCTCGCGGTGAACGACCGTGGCCGGTGCACCGGCTTCCTCAGCGGCCCGCCGCTGGTCGGCGAGTCCCGGGCCGCCTGGATCAAGCACTACGCGCGCACCGAGGGGATCGACCTCGGCTCCTCCTACGCGTACGCCGACAGCCACTCCGACCTCCCGATGCTGCAGACCGTGGGCAACCCGGTTGCGGTCTCACCGGACGTACCGCTGTTCCGGGCCGCGCGGGCGGGCCGCTGGCAGATCGTCGACTGGAAGACGCCTGGCACGTCGTCGCGGCTCGAGCTCCCGGGGGTGGCGGGCCGATGATGCTGGCGCTGGAGATGTACCGGTCGGTGGCCAAGTACGTCGCCGCCAAGGCGGTCGGCGGCCGGATCCCCGGCATCCTCACCGGCCCGGCGGCACCGCTGCGGCTGGTCACGATCGACGAGCCGCGCGCGGATCGGGACGGCTGGGCGCGGGTCCGGCCGATCCTGTCCGGGATCTGCGGCTCCGACCTCGGTGCGGTCACCGGCCACACCTCGCTGTACTTCTCCGCGATGGTGTCGATGCCGTTCGTGCCCGGGCACGAACTGGTCGGCGAACTGCAGGACGACTGCGAGGACCTGCCGCGCGGCACCCGGGTGGTGCTCGACCCGGTGCTCACCTGTGCCGCCCGCGGCGTGGACCCGTGCGAGAACTGCGCGGCGGGCCGTACCAACCGGTGCGACCGGATCACCGTCGGACACGTCTCGCCCGGTCTGCAGACCGGCTACTGCAGGGACACCGGTGGCGGCTGGGGTGGAGTGATGGCCGCGCACCGCAGCCAGCTGTACGCCGTACCCGATGCCCTGAGCAACGAACGGGCGGTACTGGTCGAGCCGCTGTCGTGTGCGGTCCACACCGCTCTGCGTGCCGGCGTCCAGCCGGGCCAGTCGGTACTTGTCAGCGGCGCCGGCGCCGTCGGCTTGTTCGCCACGCTGGCGCTGCGCGAGCTCACCCAGGCCGGGCGGATCACCGTCGTCGCCAAGCACGCCCGGCAGCGCGAGCTCGCCCGCACCTTCGGTGCCAGCGACGTGGTGTCGCCCGACGAGGTCTTCCGTGGCGTACGCCGCTCCACCGGCGCGTTCCGGCTCGCGCCGGAGCGGAGCAAGGAGTTCCTGCTCGGCGGTGTCGAGGTCGCGATCGACGCGGTCGGCAGCAAGGACTCGATCGACACAGTGCTGCGGGCCACCAAGGCCGGCGGCCGGGTGGTGCTGTCCGGCATGCCGACGCCGGGCGCGGACCTGTCGCCGGTGTGGTTCCGCGAGCTCGACCTGGTCGGCACGTACACGTCGTCGGTGTCGGAGCCGAACGGCCGGCCCGCGTTCGAGACCGCGCTCGACCTGGCCGGCAAGGCCCGGCTGGACGGTGTGGTCGGCGCGGCGTACCCGCTCTACCGGTGGCGCGAGGCGCTGGACCACGCGCAGTCCGCCGGGCGGCTCGGCACCGTCAAGGTCGCCTTCGACCTGCGCGCATCGTGATGGCATCGATGGAGGAGAACTGATATGGCCCGGCCAGGATTCGTGCTCGAGGTCGATGACCGGACCCCGCCGCTGATCGTTCACAACGGCGAGGGCTTCCGGCTGGAGCGGTTCCCGCTCGGGACCCGGGTGGTGTACCCGCCCGAGGCGCTGCCGCCGGTCCGCGACGTCGACGAGACCATCCAGGACGCGCTGCTCAACCCGGTCGACTCCGAGCCGCTGCCGGAGTTGCTGCACGCCGGGATGCGCTTGACGATCGCGTTCGACGACATCTCGATCCCGCTGCCGCCGATGAAGAAGCCGGACATCCGGCAGCGGATCATCGAGGCCGTGCTGACGATGGCGGCCGAGGCCGGCGTCGACGACGTCGAGCTGATCTCGGCGAACGCGCTACACCGCCGGCTCAGCCCGGCCGAGTTGCGCGACATCGTCGGTGAGCGGGTGTTCCGGTCGTTCTTCCCCGACGGCAAGCTGTACAACTTCGACGCCGAGGACCACGCCAACCTCACCCACCTGGGCGTGACCAAGCACGGCGAGGACGTGGAGATCTCCAAGCGGGCGGCCGAGTCCGACCTGCTCGTCTACGTCAACGTCAACCTGGTCGCGATGGACGGCGGCCACAAGTCGACCTCGATCGGGCTGGCGTCGTACAAGTCGCTCAAGCACCACCACAACAGCCACACGATGATCCACTCGCGGTCGTTCATGGACCACACCCGGTCGGAGTTGCACCACTCGGCCTGGCGGATGGGCGAGATCCTCACCCAGCACGTCAGGGTGTTCCAGATCGAGACCACGCTGAACAACGACATCTTCAGCGGTCCGCTGCAGTTCCTGCAGAAGCGCGAGTGGGAGTGGTCGGTCCGCGACCAGGCGTCGATGCTGGCCGCCAAGCGCGGGCTGGCCGCGGCGCCGGACAAGCTGCGGCACCGGATCTTCACCGACGTCAGGGCGAACTACGCG
>JBKPRV010000590.1:0-23254 GCA_046734715.1 Actinomycetota bacterium
GGGCACGGTGGCCCGCGACCTGCAGAAGCGGGCCGGCGACGTGGTGACGCGGCCGGCCACGGCGCCCGGGGAGCGGGCCAAGCCGTCCTCGCCGGCCCAGCAGTACATCAACCTCGCCCGGGAGACGGGCAGGACCTCCGACCCCACCGTCCGGCAACGCCTCGCCCAGGCGCACATCCTCGGGACGCTCACCCGGCTGACCGCCGAGCGTCACAAGGCGGTGCGGGCCGCAGGGGGCGACATCCCCGGGGTCCCCAACTTCTCAAAGCTGCTGATGGCGCACATCCTGCGCCACAACCGCGACCTCGGCATGGACCTGCTCGGCGCCCGGGGCATGCTCCACGCCTACGACAGCGCGGGCCGGGCCGAGCTGGCGAGCGAGGTGGGTGGGCTGGCGGCCATGGAGGTCACGGCCCAGGCCCTGGGGGCGCAAGCCCTGCCCATCTTCGGCGGCACCGACCAGATCCAGCGCAACATCATCGGCGAGCGCGTGCTCGGGCTGCCCAAGGAGCCGGGCGACCTTGCCCAGGTGCCGTTCAACCAGCTTCCGAAGAACGGCTGAGGGTCAGGAAGACAGACCATCGAGGGGGGAACCAGATGGCTTGGATCACCGCAGGGGGCACCGACATCCACGTGGTGGAGGCCGGTGCCGGCCAACCGCTGCTCTTCCTGCACGGCTTCGGGTCGTGCGCCGAGGCGTGGCACCGGCAGCTGGCGGCGTTCTCGTCCCGCTGCCGGGTCATCGCCTACGACAGCGTCAACCACGGGCACTCCTCGGTGTCGCCCGAGGGCCGCCCCGAGCCGGACCGCGCCGACGAGCTGGTTGCCGTGCTCGAAGCACTCGGCATCGACCGGCCCATCGTGGCCGGCAACTCGATGGGGGCGCTGACCACGCTCCGGTGGGCCAGCCGGCATCCCGACCGGGCGCTGGGGCTGATCCCGTCCGGGATGGGCGTGGCCCCGCCCGACACCGGCGAGTCGGAGGCCGAGACCGCTCGCCGGGCTCGCATGTTCGCCCCCATCGACGAGGCGACCCTGTTCATCCCGGCCGAGGGTGGCTTCACCCGGGAGTTCCCGACCACCCACCCCGACGAGTACGAGCGCTACATCCGGCTGCGGTCGACCGCCACCCGCATCGAGGCGTCCCGCCACCCGCGCCGGCCCACCATTGCCGACCCGGGGCGGGACGAGCTGGCGGAGCGGGTGGCCAAGATCTCGTCGCCCATGCAGATCATCGTGGGCGAGAAGGACTGGCTGCGCGACCGCGCGCGCCACCTCCACGAGCTGGTGCCGGCGTCACGCTTCGCGGAGATCCCCGGCGCTCCCCACAACGTCTATTACGAGACCGCCGACGCGTACAACGCGGTGGTGTCGGAGTTCCTCGACCTGCTCGGCGTCTAGCGCCGGCGGTAGCCGGCGACCACGACACCGCTGGCCGTGGGCGTGGCGTCGACGAGCTCCAGCGTCGCGGCCGCCTCGCCCGCGAACAGGCGGCGGCCGCGGCCCAGCACCAGGGGATGGATCAGCAGCAGGAACTCGTCCACGAGGTCGTGCCGCATCAAGGTGCCGATGAGCTGACCGCTGCCCAGCATGTGCAGCTCCCGGCCGGGGCGGGCCTTGAGCTCGCCGACCGCGGCGACCACGTCGGGCCCCAGCAGCGTCGAGTTCGGCCACGGAAGCGGTTCTCTGAGGGTGGTCGAGGCCACGTACTTCGGGGCGTTGTTCAGCGCGTCCTTGAAGGGCCCACCCTGCGCGTTCCAAGAGGCGAGCAGGTCCTCATAGCTGCGCCGCCCGAGCACGAGGCCGTCGCTCTGCGCCATGTGGGCCCCCATAGCCGCGCCGATGGCCGGATCGGAGGCGCCCGCCTCGGCCCATCCACCCCGGTCGAAGCCGTCGCGGGTGTCCTCGTCGGGACGGCCCGGGCCCTGCATCACCCCGTCGAGGGTGACGTGGTTGATCACGACCAGTCGCATTCCGTGCTCCCGTTCACAACTAGACTAGACCGTACAGTACTATGGTCGGAACGGAACTGTCTAGTACTGTTCGGGTATGAGCACGACCGCCGAAGGCACCCGCGGGGAGCGCAAGCGGGCCGCCATCCTCGACGCGGCCGGGGAGGTGTTCCTGGCCAAGGGCTATGTCGGCACGAGCATGGACGAGATCGCGGCCGTGGCCGCGGTGTCCAAGCAGACCGTCTACAAGCACTTCCGCGACAAGGAGGCCTTGTTCCACGAGCTGATCATCGCCACCGTGCAGCGCAGCGGAGAGCAGGTGGCGGAGGCATCCGTCCTGCCGGGCGAGCGACCGTGGGAGGCGGAGCTACGCGCCTACGCCCGGCTACTGCTTCACGGCGTCATGCACTCCCGGGTCCTGCGGCTGCGGCGGGTAGTGATCGGGGAGGCGACCCGCTTCCCTTCCCTGGGCCGCGCCTTCTACGACCGGGGCCTGGCCCGGACCGTCGCCACCCTCGCTCCGGTCGTGTCCGGCCTGGCTCAGGAGGGCCGCCTGGCGGTTGACGACGCCCCCCTTGCCGCCGAGCAGCTCGTCTGGCTGGTGCTGTCGATACCGCTCAACCGGGCGATGCTGCTCGGCGACGACCACGGGATCGCAGCCGCGGACCTCGACCGCTACGCCGACGCCGGGGTCGACACCTTCCTTGCTGCCTACGCGCCGGGCTGAGCCACGGGTTCCAGCCGGGCCGGGACGTGCTTGTGGTAGGGCGTGCCGGCGATGGGGTCGCGGTGATCGCTGGAGGTCAGCTCGTTGGGGGCGACGCCGACCGCGTCGTCGCCGGGGGTGTGGGTCAGGCCGAGGCCGTTGGGGAGGGAGATGTGGCCGGGCCGCATCATGGGGCTGATCTCCACGACGACCTGCGCACTGCCGCGCTTGGTGGTGAGCAATGCCGGGTCTCCGCCGGTGAGGTTGAGCGCGGCGGCGTCGCCGGCCGACATCCGCAGGGCGCCGTCGGCGTCACGCTTCCGCCAGGCGGGGTCGCGGATGATGGTGTTGGCGGTGAACGAGCGGCGCTCGCCCGCGGTGAGCACGAGCGGGAACTCCGGGTCGTCGCCGGGCGGGTCGCTGGTGGCCAGGGCGGCCAGCTCGTCCACCAGCACGTCGACGTGGAGGTTGAGGAGCCCGCCGGGGGTGCGCACCCGTGACCAGCTGTCCTCGTGCTCGTCGGTGCTGAAGATGACGCCGCTCGGGCTGGTGAGGATGGCGTCGAACAGCGCTTCCCCGAGGTCGGTGCCCTCGCCCTCGAAGCCGGCCCGCTCCAGGCTCGGCCGGTTCTGTGCGGCGCAGTGGTGGGCGGCGCCCCACAGCAGGGCGGCGGAGGCGGCGCCACCGGGCAGCGTGGGACCGAGCGTGCGGTAGAGGATCACCGACGTGAGCGGCGCCAGCTCGGGGTGATCGGCCATGAACCCGAGGAACGCGGGGCCGAAGCTGGCCCGGCCGTCCTCGGCCGTTTCGGCCAGCGGGGTCAGGTCGACGCCGTCGAGCGCGCCCAGGGCCTCGACGATGCGGGCGTGGATCTCCGGTTCGGGCAGGGTGCCTTCCAGGGGTTCCAGCAGCGGTCGGCGCAGGTGGAAGTAGTTGTCCGGGAACTCGAAGTTGAAGAACGTCGCCTCCCACTTCTCGTACTGCGACGAGGCCGGCAGCACGTAGTCGGCCAGCTGGGCGGTCTCTGTCATGGCGACGTCGATCACCACCACGAAGTCCAGCGCCCGCAGCGCCTCTCGCATCCGGGGGCTGTCGGCCAGGGAGTGGGCGGGGTTGGCCGACTCGACGAGCATGGCCCGGTAGCGGTCGGGGTGGTCGGTGAGGATCTCCTCCGCGATCACGTTGGCCGGCACCAGGCCCGAGATGATGGGCGCGCCGGCGACGGGGGAGCGGCGCCCGCCCGCGATGCGAGGCCCGCCGCTGCCGCCGCCGGTCAGGGCGACCACGCTGGTGGGGACGTATTGCCCGCCCGGGTTGGCGAAGTTCCCGGTGAGCAGCCACAGCAGCTTGTCGAGGTAGCTGCACAGGGTGGAGTGCAGGTTCATCTGCACGCCCAGGTCCTCGAAGACGGCGACGCTCGACGCGGTGGCGATGCGGCGGGCCGTGCGGCGGACGAGGTCGGGGTCGAGGTCGCAGATCGCGGCGTAGGCCTCGACGTCCACCGCGGCGAGCACCGGCTCGACCTGGTCCAGCCCCACCGTGTGCTGCGCCAGCCAGCGGCGGTCGAGCAGGCCTTCCTGCACGATCACTGCGGCGAGGGCGGCCAGGCACCACGCGTCGGTGCCCGGGCGCAGGGCGAGGTGGTAATCCGCGAGGTCGGCGGTCTCGGTGCGGCGGGGATCGAGCACGACCAGCGAGCGGCTCGGGTCGCGGGCGATCTCCTTCAGCGTGGTGCGGGCGTGCGGGAAGCTGTGGGACTGCCACGGGTTCTTGCCCACGAACACCGCCACCTCGGTGTGCTCGATGTCGCCCCGCGTGTAGCCGCCGAGCACCTTGCCGTTGACCCAGAACTCGCCGGTCTTCTCCTGGGCGAGGGCGTTCGACCGGTAGCGGCTGCCGAGCGCGGCCCGGGTGGCCGAGGCGTAGCCGCCGTTGAGGTGGTTCCCCTGCCCACCGCCGCCGTAGTAGAAGATCGTCGCCCCGCCGTAGGTGTCCCGGACGCGGGCGAAGCCGGCGGCGACCTCGGCGATGGCGGTGTCCCAGTCGACGGGCTCGTAGCTGCCGTCCGGGCGGCGCCGCATCGGCTCCGTCAGCCGGTGGCGGCCGTTCTGGTAGTGGTCGAGCCGCAGGGCCTTCTCGCAGGTGTAGCCCCGGGAGGCGGGGTGGGCCTTGTCGCCGCGGATCCGCTCGAAGCGGCGGCCGTCGTCCCCGCCGAGGCGCACCTCGATGCCGCAGTTGCACTCGCAGAGGATGCAGGCGGTGGGGTGCCAGGTCACAGGTTCCATGATGGAACGGACAGTACGCTTGCGAGTTCCATGATGCAACCCAGCGAGCTACCCTGGCCGGCGTGAAGCGCACCGACACGTCCGGCTGGCCGTGCACCATCGCCCGCAGCGTCGACGTCCTCGGCGACCACTGGAACCTGCTGCTCATCCGCCAGGCCTGCCTCGGTACCCGCCGGTTCGACGACTTCCAGGCCGCGCTCGGCATCGGGCGCAACATCCTCAGCCAGCGCCTCAACCGGCTCGTCGACGAAGGACTGCTGAGCCGGGTCGAGTACCAGGCGAGCCCGCCCCGCCACGAGTACCGCCTCACCGACAAGGGCCGAGAGGTCTACCCGATCCTGGCGGCCATGGCGGCCTGGGGGGAGCGCTGGCTCACCGGCCCCGAGGGCACCCCGCTGGTCCTGCACCACACGCCCTGCGACCACGACATGCACGCGGTGGTGGTGTGCAGCGAATGCCAGCAGCCCCTCGACGTCCGCCAGGTCCGCGCCAAGGCGGGCCCCGGCTACCCGGTCGCGACCCCGACAGCGGTGCCGGCCCGATGACCGCCGACGAGTGGCTCGCCGCCTTCGCCGCTGCGGCCGGCGTCGAACCACCCACGGCCGGCGAGATCGCCACCTTGCTCGACCTGGCCGGCCATGCCGCCCACGCCTCCGAGCGCACCGCGGCCCCCATCACCTGCTGGATCGCGGCCACCGCCGGCCTCAGCCCCGGCGACGCTCTCGCCCTCGCCGAGTCGCTGACCCCGACCCGCGACTGACGCTCAGGTTCGCCGCGGGGCCCAGGTGCCGTCGCGGCCCTGGGCATAGCTGGCGGTGGCGGCGGCGCGGCCGGAGGTGGTGGCCAGGAGGGCGATGGCGTCGAGGGCGCGGTCGACGTCGGCGGTGGTGGTGTAGGCGCCGAAGCTGAGGCGGACCAGGCCGGGGACGCCGCGGGTGGTGGCGGCGGCGACGACGTCGGCGGGGGTGAGGTCGAGCAGGTGGGCGATGTATGGCTGGGCGCAGAAGCAGCCGCTGCGGACGCCGATGCCGTGCTCGTAGCCGAGGACGGCGGCGACCAGGCCGGGGTCGAGGCCGTCGAGGGTGAAAGGTACGACACCGACCTTGGCGGCCGCGGCGGCCTCGCCGGCCGGGCCGTAGAGGCGGACGCCGGGGACCCGCCTCAGGTGGTCCAAGGCGTACGCCGTCAGCCGCTGGTCGTGCCGGGCGATGCGGTCGAGCCCGGCCTGGGCCAGGCGGACGACCGCGGCGGCGAGCGCGACGGCGCCGACCACGTTCGGACTCCCGCCCTCCTCGCGGTCCGGGAGGTCGGCCCACACCACCTGGTCGGTGGTGACCGCGCGGACCGTCCCGCCACCGGGTTGGTGCGGGCGCGGCAGGAAGGCGTCGCGCCGGCCGACGAGGGCGCCGGTGCCGAACGGGGCGTAGGCCTTGTGGCCCGACAGCGCCACGAAGTCGAGGTGCCCGGGATCGTGGTGGGGGCGCATGTCGATCGGGCGGTGGGCGGCCAGCTGGGCCGCGTCGACCAGGATGCGCCCGCCCACCGCGTGGACGCGGGCCGCCAGGTCGTGGACAGGAGGGACCACGCCGGTCACGTTGGAGGCGCCGGTCACCGCCAGCAGCGCCACCCGGCCGGCGTGGCGGGCCAGCAGGCGGTCGAGGTCGTCCTCGTCGAGCGTGCCGTCGGGTCGGGCTCGCACGGCCACAGTCCGGGTCCGGGCCCGCCACGGCAGGTCGTTGGAGTGGTGCTCGAGCTGGGTGGTCAGCACGATGGAGTCGGGCTCCAGCGCCAGCGATCCCGCGAGCAGGTTGACGGCGTCGGTGGTGTGCCGCCCGAACACGACCGTGTCGCGGTCGGGGTCGGCGCCGACGAAGGTGCCCACCACCCGCCGAGCCCGCTCGTAGGCGGCGGTGCTGGCCCGGGACTTGTAGCCCGTACCCCGGTGGACGCTCGCGTACAGGGGCAGGAACGCCGCCACCGCGTCCGTCACCGGGCGCAGGGCGGGCGTCGTCGCCGCGTGGTCGAGGTTCACATACGGGATCCGACCGCCGCCAAGGACGGGGACCGGCTCGTCGACCCCCACCACCTCGTCCCGAGGGATCGGACCCTGCTCCGCCGGCCGGACGAGCGTGCTCGCCGCGGCCCCGCCGCATGGCGCCTGTTCCATGCCGCGAGCGTGGGCAGCCGGCGTTATCGAACCGCTACCGGGGACCGGGACACCGGTGTCGCCGCCGGGCGCAGGCATGGGATCCTGTCGCCGAGGAGAGCCCATGGCGCGCAGTGACTCACCGCCCAACGTCGCCCATGCCGTCGTGCGCGCCGGCGTGCTCGGCCGGCTGGACGCCCGCTGGAACCGCACCGTGACCACGGTCGTGGCCGGCGCGGGCTTCGGCAAGTCCGTCGCCCTGGGCCAGGCCTTGCGGGCCAACCGTGCCCGGCCCCGCGGCATCGAGGGCTGGCTCTCCTGCCGGTCCGGGTGCGAGAGCCCCGAGCGCCTGGCCGCCGCGGTGGAAGCCGCCTTCGGCGCCGGCTCCGGGCAGGGCCCGCCGCTGGCCCGGCTGTTCGCGGTGGTGACCGACCGGGCCCCGCTCCATGTCTCGCTGGTCATGGACGACGTCGAGCTGCTGCCCGACCCCGGCGTCACGCTCGTCGACGAGCTGCTGCGGCGGGCGCCGGCGAATCTCCACCTCGTGCTGTGCGGGCGCCGGCTGCCGGACCTGGCGCTGGCCCGCTTCCGGGCCGCAGGGGACATCGTGGAGATCGACGCCGACGTGCTCCGCTTCGACGATGCCGAGGTGGGCGCCCTGGCGGCCAACCTCGGCGCCGGCGCGCCCGAGCTCGACCTGGCCGGTTGGCCCGCGCTGGTGCGACTGGCCCTCGTGTCGCCCCGGCGATCGGTCGACGAGTACCTGTGGGAGGAAGTGATCCGGTCGCTCGGGCCGGACGACCGCGGCGCGCTGCTGGCGCTGTGCCTGCTCGGGCCGTCCCGGCTCGACGAGGTCGAGGCGGTCATCGAGCGCCCCTTCGACCACGACGGCTTCCTGGCCCGGGTCCCCCTCGTCCATGGGACCGGCGACCGCGTGGTTGCCCACGACCTGTGGACCCCGTACCTCGAGGCGCTGGGCGCGGCGTTCGACGTCGCCGCCATGTCGCAGCGCGTGATCGCCACCGTGGCCGCCCGTGGGGATCCCATCGCGACCGGCGCCATCGCCCTTCGGCTGGACGACGCCGAGGCCCTGGACCGTGCCACCGTCGACCTGGTGCGGAGCACGCTCGGGAGCCTGCCCGTCGACGTGGCCGAGGCCTGGCTGGCCGCCCGCCGACCCGCTGAGGACGACGGCGAGCCGCCGCCGGCCACCGAGCTGCTGGACTGCGCCCTGGCCCACACGCGGGCGGCGTCGGAGCCGTCGACGGCGAGGCTCGATGCGGTGGCCGACCGCTTCCGGGCCAGCGGTGACCGGGTGGGGGAGGGCGTCGCCATCGCGCTGGCCGCCCTGGCCGCCAACGCCCGGGACGACTTCGGCCACCTGCTCATGCTCGCGGCCCGGGCGCGTGAGCTGGCCGAGGAGAGCGACGAGCCCATCCTCGACTTGCTGGTGACCGCGGTCGACGCCGCCGCGGCTGCGGTCACCGGTGACATCGATCGCGCCCTGACGCTGCTCGGCCGCCCCGTCCCGGGCCTCGCCCGGGCCGATGTGCCCGGCGCCGTCACCCGGCTCCACTGGCACTTCCTGCTGCTCGCCGGCCGAGCCGGGGACGCAGCCGACCTGGTGGCCGACCGCGACCCGGTCCGGGGCATGGACTCCCCCCACGAGCTGTACGGAGTGGCCCGCTGGCTGGACGGCGACCCCTCGGGCCTGGCCGTCCTGGCCGGCGGCGCGACCCCGGCCCGCTACCTCCGGCTCGGCGAGCGGGACCGCTTTGAGCGGGCGGCGCTGACCGCGGTGCTGGCGGCGTCGGCCGACGAGCCGGCGATGGTCCATGACGCGCTCGACGAGCTCGCCACCTCGCCCTTCGCCGCGGCCGCAGGACCGGACGGCGCGCAGGTCGCCGTGGCCCGGGCGTGCGGTGCGGTGGTCGACCACGCCGACGGCCGGGCGGAGGCCGTCATCGCGGAGTTCCTGGCCGCCGGGCCCCGGGACCGGGTGACGGACACGTTCCTGCGCCGCACCCCGGCCGTCCCCTACGTCTGCTCACCTGATGTCCGACAGGACTGGGACGCGGCCGGCGTCGGGCCGTCCCAGCGCCGGGCGCTCGTGGCCGCCCGGCTTCTGGTCGACGCCCGGACCGGTCGGGTGGCGGCTCGCCCCGAGGTGCCGCTGCCCGCGATGGCCACCGCGCTCCCGCTGGCGTGGTCGGTCGAGCTGGCCTGCCGCGCCGCGGCCGCGGGCCAGGCGTGGGGCGCCGGTCTCGCCGTCGTGCTGTCGGATCTGTTCGGCGAGGGCGTGATCGGCGAGGTGACGCGTGCGACGGAGGGCTCCGAGGCCGCGCTACGTCGCGGGGCGGCGGCGGTGCTGCGGGCGCTGCCCGCCCGGCCCGCGGCGGTGGTGCGCGTCCGGGTGCTGGGGCCGCTGGAAGTCCGCCAGGACGGTCGCGCCGTCGATGCGCCCGAGGTCCACCGCACCCGCGTGCGGGAGCTGTTGAGCCTGCTGGTGGTCGAGCGCACGGTCAGCCGGGATCGGGTGATCGACGGGCTGTGGCCCGACCTCGACCCGAGCCGGGGCCGGGCCAACCTCCGGGTGACGCTGCGCCACCTCCAGCGCGTGCTCGAGCCCGACCGGGCCCAGGGGTCGTCGCCGTACTTCGTGCGGGGCGATACCCGGCAGCTCCAGCTGGCCGACGTGCCCGGCCTGGAGGTCGACCTGTGGGAGGCCGAGGACCACCTGGTCCGGGCCGAGGCCGCCCGCCGGGAGGGCGACGCCGCCGGCCGGATCGACCACCTGCGGGCCGCCGCCGGGCTCTGGCAGGGGCGGGCCCTGCCCGACCTCGACCGGGTCGCCGACCTCGACCAGGCCTCCCGCCACCTGGAGACCCGCCTGGCGGAGGCTGCGGTCACGCTGGGCGAGCTGGAGCTGGTAGGCGGGGCCGCCCGCGCCGCCGCCACCCTGGCCGAGCGGGTGCTGGCCGCCGACCCCTACGACGAGCGGGCCCACCGCCTCGCCGTGGCGGCGCACATGCAGGCGGGGGACCGGTCGGCCACCGGTGCGGCGGTCGACCGGCTCACCGGCATGCTGGCCGAGCTGGGGGCGCCGGCCGAGCCGGCGACGCAGATCCTCCTGCGCAACGCGGCCGACTGGGCCGCGCCCGTCACCACCCGACCGGGGGCCAGCCGATTGTGAACGGGCGGGGGTGCCAGACTGCCCCGATGCAGGAGTACCGCCTCCGGGCCCACAACACGGCGACGGCGTCGACCAACCGGATCCACGACGACACCGTGGCGCGGGAGTACGGGTTCGGAGGTGGGCTGGTGCCCGGGGTGGACGTGTACGCCTACATGACCCACGTCCCGGCCGAGGCATGGGGCGAGGACTGGCTGGCGCGGGGCACGATCCGGGCGCGGTTCCTGACGCCGGTGTACGACGGGGACGAGGTCGTGGTCGTCCCGGGCGGGCCGATGGCCGACGCCGAGGGCGGAGTGACCGTCCCGCTCGAGGTGCGCAACGCCGCCGGAGACACGTGCGCCACGGGCGAGGCGGGCCTGCCGGCCGATGCGGCGCCCGCGCCACCGCCCCGCTGGCCGGTGGTCGAGCCGGCCGTGGACCCGCCCGAGGCGTCACCCGAGGCGCTGGTGCCGGGGACGGCGCTGGGCGTGGATGCGCACCGGTTCGTGGCCGACCGGGCGGGGGAGTACCTCGCCGACGTGCGCGAGACGCTGCCGCTGTACCAGGACCGGCGGGTCGCGCATCCCGGCTGGCTGCTGCGCGACGCCAACTACGTGCTGTCACGCAACGTCGTGCTCGGGCCGTGGATCCACGTCGAGTCGGTCGTGCAGCATCATGCGGCCGTCGGCGACGGCGAGGTGGTCGCCACCCGGGCCACGGTCACCCGCGAGTGGGAGCACAAGGGCCACCGGTTCGTCGAGCTCGACGTCGGAGTGCTCGGGGGAGACGGCGGCGTGGCGGCTCAGGTCCGCCACACCGCCATCTACCGGCCCCGCCGCCACCGCGCCCCCGCCTCGGGCTGACGGCTCGCCCTCAGCTGCAGCGGATCGTGCCGGTCGCTCCGGGAGTCCGGGGCAGGCCGCCCGTGCCGCCGCCCGACGTCGCCGCGAGGTCACCGGTGCCCCGCCCGGCGACGACCGTCCAGGTGCCAGGGGCGGCACCCGTGACGGGGTCGAGGACGCCCTCTTCGAGCATGATCAGCGTCCCGTGGCCACAGCCGGCGACGTCGCCGGTGAACTGGACCACCGACTGCCCCTGGTAGGTCCCGTCGCTCATCAGCACCGCGCTCCCGGCCACGTAGGCGGTGCCGGCGAGGTCGCCGCGGTAGGTGTGGATGGCGCGGAACGTCCCGGCGCAGCGGGACGGATCTGTCGGGTCGCAGGCGCTGTCGCCCCCCACGATCTGCACCGTGGAGTCGAACGCGACCGGCCGCGTCCCGTGGCCGCCGTCCGGCGTGTCCGCCAGCGTGGGCGGGGCGCCCGCCACCAACAGCAGCGTCCCGGTGGTGACTCCCAGCCGGCGTACGAAGTGCGATCTCACGGCTTCCTCCTCAAAGGTGCTCCTCCGCGGCACGGTCGCGCGGTGCGGTCGCACGCCGGTCTCAGGCCGGTCACACCCGGCGTTGGTACGGTGGCATCGTGTTGGTGCGGGTCCTCGGGCAGTCCCGTATCGCAGATGGCGACGCGGCGGACAGCGCCGACTCCGTCGCGGGTCTGCGGCCCATGGAGCGCCGGCTGCTGGCCGCACTGGCCGTGCGGCGCCCGGCCGCGGTGTCCGTCGACTCGCTGGGCGAGGCGCTGTGGGGCGGGGACGTCCCCGCCTCTATGCGCAAGGCGATCCACAACCACGTCCTCCGCCTGCGGGCCCAGCTCGGCCGCTCGGTGGTCGAGACCGTCGAGAACGGCTACCGGCTCGGTCCCGGCGTCGAGCTGGACATCGATCGCTTCGAGGACGCCGTGCGCGCCGCGGTACGATCGACCGCCACCTCGGTGGCGTCGTGGGACGCGGCGCTGGCCTGGTGCGGCGACGCCCCCCTCGCCGAGCTGGGCGACTGGCCGCCGGCCGACGCTCGGCGGGTGCAGCTGGACGAGCTGTGGCGCTCGGGCGTCGAGGCCCGCTGGGAGGCGGCGCTGGCTGAGGGCCAGCCCGGCGACCTGATCCCCGGGCTCGAAGCCCTGGTGGCCGGCGCGCCCCTGCGCGAGCGGCGGTGGGCGCTGCTCCTGACCGCGTACCAGCGGGCGGGGCGCCGGGCCGACGGCTTGCGCGCCTTCGAACGCGCCCGGCACACCCTGGCGGTCGAGATCGGGGTGTCACCCGGCCCCGAGCTGGTCGAGGCCTACGAGTCCGTGCTGCGGGACGAGCCCGCACCGACGGCGCCGCCCGGGACGGGCCGGCCCGATCCCGTCTCTCGATCGGACCGGCAGCGGGAGGAGGCCCTGGCGGCCATCGAGCGGGGCGATCACCGGGCCGCGGTGGCCGCGTTCGTCGCCGCGGCCGGCCTGGCCCGGGATGCCGGCGATCTCCGCCGCTTCGCCGAGGCGGCCCTGGGGGCGGCCGGTGACGGCTGGCGCACGAGCCTCGACTCCACCGGCGAGACCGTCTCGCTGCTGGCCGAGGCGGTCGAGAAGGTCCCCGTCGGCCCGACGCCGGTGCGCTCCCGGCTCATGGCGCGGCTGGCCGTCGTCCGCAGCCACCACGTCCCGGATGCGGAGGCCGAGGCCTGCGCGGCGCGAGCTCTGGCCATCGCCCGGGCGCTCGGGCAGCCGGCCCTCGTGGCCGGCGCGCTGCACGCCCTGGCCGTCGTCGTCTGGGATCCCCGGCGGCAGGCCGAACACTGGGCGTGGGCCGACGAGCTGATGGCGCTGGCTGCGGAGGAGCCCGCCCAGCCCTGGCGGCGGTGGGGGCTGCCCATCGTGGCGCGCCTGCGGGTGACCGACGGGGACGTGGAGGGCGCCTGCCGGGCGCTCGACGACCTGGAGGCCGAGGCCTCGGCCTGCCGCGACCCCGTAGCCCGGTTCTCGGCATCCATCGTCGGGGTCCTGCGAGCCTCCGTCTCCGGCGACTGGCCCGCGGCGCGGGCGGCGGTGGCGGTCACCCGGGCGCGGAGCGAGGCCGTGGACGTCGAGCCCGGGGACACGGCGCTGATGGAGATGGGGTATCTCGGCGTCATCGACCTCCTGGCCGGGCCGTCCCACGTGCCGGCTCAGCCGCCCCTGGACTGGCCGGTCCCGTCGATGGAGCTGAGCGTCAAGGCCGGGCACGCCGACGCCGTCGCCCGGGCCGGGCGGCTCGACGAGGCCGCGGCCGAGCTGGCGGCCATCAGCCCGGACGCGGTGGCCGGCGTCGAGCGCGACGGCTACTGGCTGCCGACGCTGTCGATGCTGGCCGACGCTGCGTACCTTGCCGGCAGCCGGGCCGTGGCCGACGTGGTCCACGAGTGCCTGCGCCCGGTGGCCCACATGACCATCGTCGATCCCGGCCTCTGCTACCGCGGCACTGCGGCCCATGCCGCCGGCCTCGCCGCCGCCAGCTGCGGGCGGCGCGACGCGGCCCGGGACCTCCTGTCCGCCGGCCTGGCCCGCCACCGGGAGCACGGCTCCCCGTGGATGACCCGGCGCTCGGAGGAGGCCCTCGCCCGGCTCAGCTCAGGGGAGTGATCCGGAACACCGGGATCCGGGCCGCGACCTCCTCGAACTCCTCCACGGGAGCGTTGCGATCGACCGGGATGTGGGGCCGGGCTCCCGGAGCCAGCGCGAGGTAGCGCTTCACGATCGGCGGCCGGTCGGCGACCGCGACCTCGTCGAGCCGCACCGCCTCCCGGCGGCCGTGCCGCAGCGTCGCCCGACCCTCCGCAGCCCGCACGTTGCGCACCCAGCCGGCGCCGTCCCCGAGCATCGAGACCAGGTAGCGCTCGCCCTCGTGGTCGGCGATCACCACCGGGAGCGAGATGGTGCGACGGGTCCGCCGTCCCACCACCTCGAGCGTCGCCAGGCGCCGCGGCCAGATCCCGGCCCCGTACACAACGGCCGAGAACCGGTTCAGCGCCCGGGCCACCAGGTTCGGGTGTCCGCCGTGGTAGAGCCACCGGCCATAGTCCTGCGTGATGGGCATCGGTCCTCCTCCCGTCGAGCATGGACCAGCGCTCACCGGCTCCCCAGGGCCGAACGGCCCTAACCGCCGGGGTTGCCGCTAGCGTGCGTCGCCGCGCTAGGAGGAGGGGGAGGATCATGGATGTCGGGCTGTTCGTGCCGCTGGGCGCCGGGAATGCCACACCCGAGCTGGTACGGGCCGTGGGCCGCGAGGCCGAGGGCCGCGGGTTCGAGTCGGTGTGGGTGCCCGAGCACGTAGTGCTGTTCGACGACTACGACTCGTCGTACCCGTATGCCGAGGACGGCCGGTTCCCGACCGGCGGCGACGCCGGGATGATCGAGCCGTTCACCGCGCTCACCTACTTGGCGGCGGTCACCGACCGGATCCGGCTCGGCACCGCCATCTGCCTCGTGCCCCAGCGCAACCCGGTGTACACGGCCAAGGTCGTCACCGACCTCGACTCGCTGTCCGGCGGTCGGGTCGAGTTCGGCGTGGGGGTGGGCTGGCTGCGGGAGGAGTTCGAGGCCCTGGGCATGCCGTTCGACCGCCGGGGGAAGCGCACCGACGAGTACCTGGCGGCCATGCGCAGCCTGTGGAGCGACGAGGTGTCGGAGTACCACGGCGAGCTGTACGACCTGCGTCCGTGCCGCATGTACCCCAAGCCGGTGCAGATGCCGCACCCGCCCATCCACGTGGGCGGCGAGACGGACGCCGCCCTCCGCCGGGTGGCCCGGCTGGGACAGGGCTGGTTCTCGTTCGGTCGCCTGCCGGAGGACCTGCCCGCCGCACTCGACCGGCTGGACGCCGCCCTGTCGGCCGAGGGCCGTAGCCGCGGCGACATCACCCTGTCGGTGTCGCCCTACCTGCATCCGGTCAGCCCGGAGTCGGTCGCCCGCTACGCCGAGCTGGGGGTGGACCGGCTGATCGTGCTGTGCCTGGCGTTCAACCTCGACGTGCTGCGCTCGCAGCTCGACCACCTGGATCAGAATGCCCTGCGGCCGGCCCAGGGGTGAGTGGTCAGCCGCCGCGCAGCTCGCGCTTGAGGACCTTGCCTGACGGGTTCCGGGGCAGCGCGTCGAGGAAGGTGATGGCCCGCGGCACCTTGAACCGCGCGAGCTGGGCGCGGCAGTGGTCGATCAGGCCCTCGGCCGTGGCGGTCGCCCCGGGGCGCAGGACCACGAACGCCACCGGGACCTCGCCCCAGCGCTCGTCGGGCCGGGCGACCACGGCCGCCTCCAGCACCGCCTTGTGCTCGTACAGCACGCGCTCGACCTCGGAGCCGGCGATGTTCTCGCCACCGGAGACGATCATGTCCTTGAGCCGGTCGACGATCCACAGGTAGCCGTCCTCGTCGCGCACGCCGATGTCGCCGGTGTGGAACCACCCGCCGGCGAAGGCGGTGGCGGTGGCGTCGGGGTCCCGCCAGTAGCCCTTGAACACCTTGGGGCCCCGCAGGACGATCTCGCCCCGCTCGCCCGGCGGCGCCGAGCGCCCCTCCTCGTCCCAGACGTCGAGGTCGAGGTAGAGGCACTCACGGCCTACGCTGCCGAGCTTGGTCACGATGCTGTCGCGGTCGAGGAAGGTGTCGCCGGACACGGTCTCGGTGAGGCCGTAGGCGTCGGCGAACCAGGCCGACGGGAACGTGCGCTGGATCCGCTCGATGAGCGGGATGGGCATCTTCTCGCCACCGTTGATGATCACCCGCACCGACGACAGGTCGCGTTGCTCGATGTCGGGCAGGGCCATGATGGCGTTGACCATGGCGGGCGCCAGCCACACGGTGGTCACGCGGGAGCGCTCCAGCTCGTCGACCACCGCGGCGGCGTCGAAGGCCCGGTGGATGATGACAGCCGCCCCCGCGGCGATCAGCGTGGTGGTGGTGAGGTCGAGGGCGCCGACGTGGTAGAGCGGCCCGCAGGCGAGCCCCACCTCCGCGCTGGTGAAGCCGAACTCGACGAGGTGGGCCAGGTTCTTCCACGCCAGGTTGGCGTGGGTGAGCATGACGCCCTTGGGGCGGCCCGTGGTGCCGGAGGTGTACATCAGCCGGTGGATGTCGTCCGGCGCGGCGGGGACCGGCTCGATGCGGCCCGACCCGGTCCGGAGGTCGGCGAGGGCGACCCAACCGTCGGCGGCGGCCGGCGAGATGCATGCCCGCACCAGGTTCTGCGCGAGGCCCTTGGTCGCCTCGCGGCCCAGGCCGAAGAGGGCTTCGTCGCACACCAGGGCACGCGCCCGCGAGTGCTCCAGGATGTAGCGCACCTCGGGCGCCGCCAGCCGCCAGTTGATGGGCATGGCGGCGGCGCCGAGGTAGTTGGCGGCGAACACCGTCTCCAGGAACTCGGGGCAGTTGTAGGCGAGGAGGGCGACGACGTCGCCCTGGGCGACACCCCGCGCGGCCAGGCCCGAGGCCAGCGCGGCCGCGCGCTCGGCCATGGCCGCGTAGCTGATCGTCTCGCCCTGGAACACGGTGATCGCCTGGTCCGGAGTGCGGCGCGCGTGGTGGGCCAGCACCGCGAACCAGTTCATGTCCGCTTGCATCGTGTCAGTCACTCGCGATTGCCTCCGAACGATCCCCGCGGTTGTACCGACCAGTCAGGATATTGATAGCGTCGCCCCAATGGCCACGGCCGAAGCGACCGGCGGATCCCGACGCAGGGCGAGCTGGCAGGCCCGCCGCGACGCCATCGTCGACACGTCCGCGGGGGTCTTCGCCCGGCAGGGCTACCACGCCACCGGCATCGCCGAGCTGTGCACGGCCAACGGGCTGGGCAAAGGCGCCCTCTACCACTACATCGGCTCCAAGGAGGAGCTGCTCGCGGCCATCCACGACCGGGTCATGGACGAGGTGGAGAGCGGCGCCGAGCGGGTGGCCGAGGCCGGTGGGACGCCGTCCGAGCAGCTGGCCAGGCTCGGCGACGAACTGCTCGACGTGATCCACCGCTACCCCGAGCACGTCTGGGTCTTCCTGCACGAGTTCCCGGCGCTCACCGGCGAGCGGGCCGAGCGGTTCCGCAAGCGGCGGCGCGCCTACGAGCGCCAGGTCGAGGCCGTCCTGCGCGAGGGCGTCGAGACGGGGGAGTTCCGCGCTCTCGACCCCTGGCTGGCGTCCCGGGCGTGGCTGGGCATGCACAACTACACGTACCTGTGGCTCAAGCCGGGCGGCCGCCTGTCGGCCCGCGCCGTGGCCCAGCCGTTCGCCGACATCTTCCTGCACGGGATCCTTCAGGGCGCGGAGTAGCCGCCGTCGACCACCAGGGCCGAGCCGGTGGTCCAGCGCGAGGCGTCGCCGGCCAGGTACGAGTACACGCCGGCCAGGTCCGAGGCCGAGCCCAGCCCCAGGGGATGGCGGGATGCGATGGCGTCCAGCGCCTCGGGCACGAGGTCGTCGTGGATGGCCGACCGGAACGTGCCCGGGCACACGCAGTTGACCCGGATCCCGTCGCGGGCGTACTCCACCGCGGCCACCTTGGCCAGCTGGATCACGGCCGCCTTGGTGGCGCAGTAGGGCGCGGCGTGCGACCACGCGGTCAGGCCCGCCACCGAGGCGGTGAGCACGATCGAGCCCGACCCCTGGGCGCGCATGACCGCCACCGCGGCCCGGATGGCGTTGACCGCGCCGAGGACGTTGACCCGGAAGGCTCGCTCCCAGTCCTCGGTGGCCAGGTTGTGGATGCGTCCGTTGGGCGAGAGCACGCCGGCGTTCTGGACCATCACGTCCAGCCGGCCGAAGCGCTGGGTCGCCCGCGCCACGACGGCTTCGACCTGGGCCAGGTCGCTCACGTCGGCCAGCACGGTCTCGACCGCGCCCAGCCCGGCGACGGTCGCCGCCAACGACGCCTCGCTCACGTCGCTGAGCACCAGGTCGGTGTCGGGCTCGCCCGCCAGCTGGTGCGCCACCGCGGCGCCTAGGGCCCCGCCCGCACCGGTGACGGCGACGACTCGTCGCGGCGTGCTCATACCAGCAGGTAGCCGCCGTCGACGCTCAGCACGGTGCCGGTGACGAAGGCGGAGGCGTCGGAGGCCAGGAACAGGTAGGCGCCGGCCAAGTCGGCGGGATCGCCCCAGCGGCCCTGCGCGGTGTGGTCGGTGATGGCGGCGGAGCGCTCGGCGTCGCTCCTCCACCCGCTCGCCAGCGGCGAGTCGAACCACCCGGGAGCGACCACGTTCACCGTGATGCCCACGGGGGCCAGGTCGAGCGCCAGGGCCTTGGCCAGGCCCACCAGCCCGGCCTTGGAGGCGCTGTAGGCGGCGAGTCCCTGGCGGGGTCGCTCGCCCAGGACCGAGCCGGTGAAGATCAGGCGCCCGCCCTCGCCCATGACCCGGGCCGCGGCCCGGGCCCCGAGGAACGCGCCGGTGAGGTTCACGTCCAGCACCCGGCGCCACCGCGAGGCGGTGGTCTGGCGGGGACCGCCCACCGTGGGCGAGATCCCCGCGTTGCAGATCCACCCGTCGACGCCGCCCCACTCGGCCACGACGGCATCGGCCACCGCCTCGTTGAGGTCCTCGTCGGTCACGTCCCCGGCCACCACCAGCGATGGCCCCGGCAGGTCGCGGGCGACGACCTTCAGGTCGTGCTCGGTGCGGCCCACCAGCGCCACCGAGGCGCCGGCCTGCGAGAACGCGTGGGCGAGCACGGCCCCGAGCCCGCGGCTGCTGCCGGTGATCACCACCCGCTTCCCCGTCACCGCCCCGGGCACGGGGAAGGAGCGGGGGATCGAGATCTGGTCGGCCTGGTCGGTCATCGCACTCCCTTTGTACCGATCAGTACAATATCCGCTCCATGGGCTCCCCTCGCGACCTGGTCGAGATGCACCGCCGGATGCTGCTGATCCGAGGCTTCGAGCAGCGGGTGGCGGCCCTCTACCGCGACGGCGAGGTCCCGGGCTTCGTGCACCTGTCGATCGGCCAGGAGGCGGCCGCGGTCGGCGCGTGCTGGCCGCTGCTCCCGACCGACGTCATCACCTCGACCCACCGGGGCCACGGGCATTGCCTGGCCAAGGGCCTCGACCCGCTGGGGATGTTCGCCGAGCTCATGGGCAAGGACCAGGGCACCAACCGCGGCCGGGGCGGCTCGATGCACATCGCCGACCCCACGCTGGGGATCTTCGGCGCCAACGGCATCGTGGCTGCGGGCCTGCCCATCGCCGCCGGCGCGGCCACCGCCGCCCAGCTGCGGGCCGACGGCCGCGTGGCGGTGGCGTTCTTCGGCGACGGCGCGCCCGCGCAGGGCGCCTTCCACGAGGCTCTCAACCTGGCGGCGGTGTGGCGGCTGCCGGTCGTGTTCTTCTGCGAGAACAACGGCTATGCGGAGTTCTCGCCGGTCGCCAGCCAGCACGGCGCCCCGCTCGCCCAGCGGGCCGCGGGCTACGGCCTCCGCCACGTGGCGGTCGACGGCAACGACGTGGTAGCCACCGCCGCGGCCATGGAGGACGCCGTCCTCGCCGCCCGCTCCGGGGAGGCACCGGCCGTGGTGGAGGCCACCACCTACCGCTGGCACGGCCACTACGAGGGCGATCCCGAGCGCTACCGGTCACCCGAGGAGGTAAGGGAGTGGGAGGCGCGCGACCCGCTCCTGGCGCACGAGCGCCGGTTGCGCGAGGCGGGGGTGAGCGACGACGAGATCAAGGCGCTGGAGGCGACGCTCGCGGGCGAGCTCGACGGGGCGGTCGAGGCGGCCCGGCGGCTCGACGCCCCGGACGCAGCTACCGTGCACGACTTCGTGGTGCGCGCGCGCCCGGCGCTTCCCGAGCCGCCGCCGCCCGCCGAGGACGCCCCGGTGTTCCGCACCATGGACGCCATCCGCGCCGCACTGGAGGCCGAGCTGGAGGCGGACGACCGGGTGTTCGTGGCCGGCATCGACGTGGGCGCGGGCGGCAACGTCTTCGGGCTCACCCGCGGGCTGGCCGACCGGTTCGGCGCGCGGGTGCGCGACACGCCGATCTCCGAGACGGCGATCATGGGCGTCGGCGTGGGGGCGGCCATGGCCGGGATGCGCCCGGTCGTCGAGCTGATGTACCTCGACTTCCTGGGGGTGTGCCTCGACCAGCTGCTCAACCAGGCGGCCAAGCTGCCGTTCATGACCGGCGGGGCGGCGGAGATGGGGCTGACCGTGCGGACCCAGTTCGGCGCGGGGCGATCCTCGGGCAGCCAGCACTCGCAGAGCCTGGAGGCGTTGCTGGCGCACATCCCGGGCCTCAGCGTGGTCATGCCGTCCACCCCGGCCGACACCTACGGCCTGCTGCGGGCCGCCATCCAGGACCCGAACCCGGTGGTGTTCATCGAGAACCGGCTGCTCTACGGCATGAAGGGACCGCAGCCGCCACCCGACCACATCGTGCCCCTCGGCCGGTCCGCGGTCGTGCGCCCGGGGACCGACGCCACCGTCGTGTCGGTGTCCCGCATGGTCCACGAGGCGCTGGCCGCGGCCGAGCAACTGGCCGGGGAGGGGATCGCGGCCGAGGTCATCGACCTGCGGACGGTGGCGCCCCTCGACCTGGCGCCGGTCCTCGATTCGGTGCGCCGCACCAGCCGCCTGCTCGTGGCCCACGAGGCGGTCGTGCCGTTCGGCATCGGGGCCGAGATCGCGGCCACCGTGGCCCGCGAGGCGTTCTGGGACCTCGACGCGCCGATCGAGCGCGTCGGCGCGGCCGCGACCCCGCCGCCCTACGCCCCGGAGCTGGAGCGGGCGTGGCTGCCAGGGCGCGACGAGATCGCCGCCGCCATCCGGCGCCTCGTAGCCGCGTAGTCAGCAGCCCAGCGCCCGGGCGATGACGAGGTGCTGGATCTCGTTGGTGCCCTCGCCGATCTCCAGCACCTTCGAGTCGCAGTAGAAGCGGGCCACCGGCGTCTCCAGCATGTAGCCGAGGCCGCCGTGGATCTGGACGGCCTCCGACGCCGCCCAGGTGGCCACCCGGCTGGCCTTGAGCTTGGCCATCGCCGCCTCCTTCCGGAACGGTCGGCCTGCGTCGCGCAGGGACGCGGCCCGGTAGGTGAGCCAGCGGGCCGCCTCCAGCTCGGTGGCGATGTCGGCCAGTTTGAACTGCACGGCCTGGAACTTGGAGATGGGCCGGCCGAACTGGACCCGCTGGCGGGCGTAGTCGGTGGCCAGGTCGAGCACGGCCTGGGTCAGGCTCAGCGACAGGGCCGCGATGGAGATGCGCCCGACCTCCAGCGTGCGCAGGAACTGGTTGAGCCCGAGGTCCGGGTCGCCGACCAGGTGCTCGTCGGGCACCCAGACGTCGTCGAGGTACAGCTCCCGGGTGTCGAGGCCCCGCCAGCCGATGCCCCGCAGCTTGGGGCCCATGGTGAAGCCCGGCGTGTCCTTCTCGACCACGAACGTGGCGTAGTTGGCCTCCGTACGGGCCAGCAGCGTCACGCCGAACGACATGTCGGTGCCCGCGTTGGAGATGAAGCTCTTGCGCCCGTTGATCAGCCAGCCGCCATCCCCCCGCTCGGCCCGGGTGCTGATGCCGCGGGCGTCGGAGCCGGCGTCGGGTTCGGTCAGCCCGAACGCCCCCAGGGCCCGCCCCTCGGCCAGCGGCCGCAGCCAGCGCTCGCGCTGATCGTCGCTGCCGAACAGGAAGAGCGGCAGCGAGCCGATCGTGACGTGCGCCTGCCAGGCGGCCGCCACCGACTGGTCGGCCAGGCCGATCTGCTCCATGGCGGCCACGAAGCCGACCGTCGACATCCCGATCCCGCCCCACTCCTCGGGGATCAGCATGCCGAGCAGCCCCAGCGCGCCCATCTCCCGCAGCAGGTCGGTCGGGCAACGGCCCTCGTCCCAGGCCTGGGGCGCCCGGGCCGCGATCTCCTTCCGCGCGAAGTCGCGGCACAGTCCGACCAGGGCCTGCTCGGAGTGGGTCAGGGAGAAGTCCATCAGAGCAAGTGGGCCAGGAAGTCCGTCGACCACGAGGTCAGGTCGGCGGGGACGTGGTAGCTGGTCTCGTCGTTGATCGCCGGCCAGTGGCGGGCGATGTCCTCGATGGTCGGCTCGGGCGTGTCGTGGACGTAGCCGTCCGTGGCGGCGACGAAGATGCGGGCGAAGCGCCCGGCGCCCGCCGCGTAGATCTCGCCGCTGACCGGGCAGTCCTCGTGCGCCAGGTACGCGACCAGCGGGGCCACGAGGTCGGGCGACATCTGCGCCGCCATCTCCTCCGCGGCGCGGCCCGCCATCCGGGTCACGGCCGCCGGGGCGATCAGGTTGACCTTGATGCCGCGGCGGGCTCCCGCCAGCGTGAGGCTGCGGGTCAGCCCGATGACCCCGGCCTTGGCCGCGGCGTAGCAGGCGTTGTCGGGTAGGCCGAAGATCCCCGACGACGTGGTCATCACGATGCGGCCGTAGTCCGCCTCCACCATGTGCGGCCAGGCGGCGCGGGTCGTGTGGAACGCGCCGGTGACGTGGACCGCGAGGTGGCTGGCCAGGTCGTCCGGGCCCACGTCGGGGAAGCGCGCCCAGCGCATGATGCCCGCGTTGTTGACCAGCACGTCGAGGCGCCCGAACCTCTCCATGGCCGCCGCCACCAGCGCTTGGGCGCCCGCCTCGGTGGCCACGTCGCTGGCATCGGCGATGGCCTCGCCGCCCGCGTCGACGATCTCGGCCACGGCCTCGGCCGCCGGGGCCGCGTCGGCGCCCACGCCCTCGATCGAGCCGCCCAGGTCGTTCACCACCACGCGGGCGCCGCGCTCGGCCAGCAGCCGCGCGTAGGCGCGCCCGATGCCGCGCCCCGCGCCCGTGACGATCGCGACGCGCCCGTCGAAGCGGTGCTCGCTCATTGGCGCACCCTTCGGGTTGCGCTCAATGAGCGATCGGCCCATGGGCCGAGTAACGCACTGTGCTTCTGGTTCGCTCGACAAGCTCGCTCACTCCGCCACCCCGGCGAGCCCCAGGAGTCCGCCCAGCGTCCCGCCGACCATGGCCCTGCGCTCGTCGTCGGGGACGCCGGCCATCTGGGTGGCCAGCAGCTCCCGGCTGCCGCCGAACGTGCCCTCGGCGTGGGGGTAGTCGTTGCCCCACACGATCGTCGACAGGCCGGTGATGTGGCGGCAGGCGACGGCGACCGG
>JBKPRV010000591.1:0-2713 GCA_046734715.1 Actinomycetota bacterium
GGGCTGGACGGTCACGACGATGGACGAGCAGGCCGACGACGCCGCCGCCCTGATCCAGGAGCTCGAGCTGGACCGGCCGATCGTGCTGGGCACCAGCGCTGCGGCCGGGATCGTGGCGAACCTCGCGTTGCGCCATCCCGCCACCGTTGGCGCGGTGATCTTCCACGAGCCGCTGTTCCCGTCCGGCGTGACCGACATCGCTACCGTCCGAGCTCGGCGTCGCGCCGTCGTCGAGGCGGGCCTGGCCCGGGGCGGCCTTCCGGGCGCCGTCGAGGCGTTCCTGCGCAGCGTGGCGGCGACCAGGTGTACGACTCGCTGGCACCCGCGCTGCGCGACCGCCTCCTGGCCAACGGCGACGTGCTCGTCCGGGTCGAGCTGGCGCCGTTCGTGGCCTACGAGCCGGCGCCCGACGAGTGGGCTGCGCTGCGTCCCGGCCGGGCCGTGGCCGCCGGCGCCGACAGCCGTAGTCCCGATGCCCCCGGGCACTGGCGCCACGAGTCGGCCCAAGCGCTCGCCGAACGGCTGGCGACCGACCTGGTCGAGCTGCCCGGCGGGCACCTGGGGTATCTGGACGACCCGCAAGCGTTCGCGGAGGGCCTCCACCCGGTCCTCCGCGCGCTTGTCTGACGCGGGAGGGCGCCGCCGTGCCCGATGTGTATGCCACGATCGCGGAGCTCGACACCGCGACGCAGGAGCGCCTCGCCGGCATCCTGGAGCTGCGAGCCGCCGATCGCCAGCAGCGAGCCATGCTGGAGTCGGTCCTCTCGGAGGTGCGCTTCCCCTCCGCGGCGCGGGCGCTCGAGATCGGCTGCGGCACGGGGCCGGTCACCCGTGCACTCGCCGGTCGCCCGGGCGTGGCCGAGGTGGTCGGGATCGACCCGTCTCCGGTCTTCCTCGCCCGAGCTCGAGCGCTCGCAGGAGAGGCCACCAACCTGACATACGAGCAGGGTGACGGTCGGTCGCTGCCGTTCGCGAACTCCGAGTTCGACGTCGTCGTCCTGCACACCACGCTCTGCCACATCGCCCAGCCGGAACGCGTCCTGGCCGAGGCGCATCGGGTCCTGCGGCCCGCCGGCACCCTGTCCGTGTGCGACGGCGACTACGCCACGACCACCGTCGCCCTCGGCGACCACGACCCCCTTCAGGCCTGCATCGAAGCGGTGAAGGCCGCCTTCCTCCACGATCCGTGGCTGGTGCGCCGCCTGCCCGACCTGCTCCGTTCCGCCGGGTTCGAGCTGCAGAGCTCGAGGAGTCACGGCTACCTTCAGACCTCGGATCCCGAGTACCTTCTGACGCTGGTGGATCGAGGCGCCGACGCCCTCCTGGCCTGGGGGCGCATCGGTCCGGACCTGGGCGCCTCGCTCAAGGCCGAGGCCCGCCGTCGAGGCGGCGCCGACCAGTTCTACGGCTTCATCGGCTTTGCCAGCTTCATCGCCCGCAAGCTCCCACGGGAGACGAGATGACGGTCGACGCCGACCCCACCAGACGAGATCCCGGCCGGTCCACCGTTCTTCCGCTTCTGCTCGCGTACCAGCGCGGCGGCGGCGGGTTTGCCCTCCCCGTCTCGGCCAAGCTCGCCGTAGGCCGCAAGGGAGGTTGATAGAAGATCCTCGTGGCCAACGAGTACACGGCTCAGTGGTTCAGCACCTTCCTGGACCCGATGCCGGGGGAGTGGACCCGAGTCGAGGTCGAAGGGATCAGGGACCGGATCCCCATGCCCGACTTCCGCCGGGTCCTGGACATCTGCTGCGGCTCCGGCCGCCACGCCGGCCCCCTCGCCGCCGCCGGCCATGACGTCACCGGCGTGGACCGTGACGTCGCCGCCGCCACCCTCGCGGCTCGCCGTGTCCCTCAGGCCCGTTTCGTGGTCCTCGACCAACGCGATCTGTCCGCCCTACGCGGCCCGTTCGACGCCGCCATGATCCTGTGGCAGAGCTTCGGCTACTTCGACCCACCGACCAACGACCGGGTCCTGCGTGACATCGCCGCCCGGCTTCGCCCCGGCGGCCGGCTGCTGCTCGACCTGTACCACCCCGGCTTCGTGCGAGCCCACACCGGCACGACGACCACCACCCGCTCCGAGGCGTGCCGGTCGATCACCAACACCGTCACCGGCGGTCGCCTGCTCTCGACCATCACCTACGTCGACGGCTCCACCGACACCATGGACTTCGAGCTCCTCGACCCCGACCACGTGGCCGCCCGCGCCGCCTGCGCCGGCTTCCACCTGGTCGAGGCCTGCTGCTGGTGGGACCCCGCCCGCCCCCCGACCCCCGCCGAGCACCGCTACCAGCTCGTCCTGGAGCTGCCAGGCCCCTGAGGGCGTCCCGCCGGGGGAGGTGTCACACCCCGCCGGTACAGTCGGTCAGCGATGGCTCTGCGGAATGTGCCCTTCAAGATGGTGTCCGAGTTCGCGCCGGCGGGTGACCAGCCGGGGGCGGTTGCCGCGCTCAGTGATGGCATTGTCAACGGGGAGCGGTACCAGACGCTGCTCGGGATCACCGGGTCGGGCAAGAGCGCCACGGTGGCGTGGACCATCGAGCAGGTCCAGAAGCCCACCCTGGTCATCGCACCCAACAAGTCGCTGGCCGCCCAGCTGGCCAACGAGTTCCGCGAGTTCTTCCCCGAGAACCGGGTCGAGTACTTCGTCAGCTACTACGACTACTACCAGCCCGAGGCCTACATCGCCTCGTCCGACACCTACATCGAGAAG
>JBKPRV010000592.1:0-21304 GCA_046734715.1 Actinomycetota bacterium
CTCGACCAGCTGCAGGGCGGTCGGCGTGGCGCCGGGTTCGAAGAGCCGCTTCCCGGTGCCCAGGACGACCGGCTCGATGAAGACCCGGTACTCGTCGATGAGACCGCAGGCGTGCAGCGTCTGGGCGAGGGCTGCGCTGCCGTGGACCTGGATCTCCCCCTCGTGACGATCTTTGAGCCTGGCCACTTCGGTGGCCACATCGCCGCGGATGATGGTGGTCGGCTGCCACTCGGCGTTCGCCAACGTGGTCGACACGACGTACTTCGGCAGGGAGTTGAGCCGTGAGGCCACTGGGTCGTCCTGGTCGGGGAAGTTCGGCCAGCTGGCGGCGAAGATCTCATATGTGCGGCGGCCGAGCAGGAAGCAGTCGGCTCGGCCGAAGGCTTCGCTGATCACCTCGCCCTTGTCGTCGCCGAAGTAGGGAAAGCCCCATCCCCCGTGCTGGAAGCCGCCGTCGCGATCCTCGTCCGGTCCGCCGGGCGCCTGCATGACCCCGTCCAGAGTCATGAACGTTGCGATCGTGAGACTGCCCATGCGTTCGCTCCTTGTGGTCGTGCGGCGTCGCATGCACCGCTCATGTCCCCTACGAACCCGACCGGTCGAAATCGACAACGGCGGCCAAGAAATCTCGGGGCAACGTCGCCGCGCCGGCTGGGGCAACCGAGCGCACGATGGCTCACGGCCCGGCATGCTGTGCTGATGGCGGTGGACGACACAACGCAAGTAACCGGTGGAGGCGTGCCGGAGGGTGACGATCAAGCTCACCAGGGCTGGCCTCCGGTGATGGTGTTCGCCACGCTCGACCCCGAGTCGCGGGCAATCGTCGATGGCGAGCTACGGCGGCGTTACGGGGTCGACTACGAGATCATCACGTGCCGCACCTACGAGCATGCCCGGGCGGTGCTCGACGGTCTCCGCCGCTGGGGCCGTGAGGTCGCGCTGGTGATGGCGTTCTACGGCGCTGCGGACCGCGACGCACTGTTGTTCCTCCGCCGGGCGCGTGCGATCCATCCGTCGGCGAAGCGAGTGGTGGTCGTGCGATGGGGCGAGTTCGACGCATCGGGCCCGGTGTTCCAGGCCATCGCCGAGGGGCACGCCGACGTCACGGTCGTCCGACCCGAGAGGCAGCGCGACGAGGAGTTCCACGGTGCCGTGGTCGACGTCCTCGACGACTGGAACTGGGCCCAGGACCGGGGGTTCGAGGCCGTGCGGTTGATCGGTGCTCATGACGAGCGCACGCACGTGCTGCGCGACGCCTTCGCCCGCAATCACATTCCGGTGGGGTTCTACGCGGCGGCCTCGGACGCCGGCCGTCGCATCCTGGCCGACCTCGATCTCGACCGGCCGGCGCTGCCGGTCGTCGTCCTGCAGTTCACCTCTCCGCCCACGACGTTGGTCAACCCCAGCGACATCGATCTGGCCGATGCCTTCGGCATCAACCAGTCGGTTCGGCCGGATGGGATGTGTGACGTGGCGATCGTCGGCGCCGGGCCGGCGGGTCTGGCGGCCGCCGTCTATGCCGCATCGGAGGGTCTGTCGACGCTCGTGGTCGAACGTCAGGCCATCGGCGGGCAGGCCGGCACGAGCTCGCTCATCCGCAACTATCCGGGCTTTGCTCGCGGGGTGAGTGGACAGCACCTCGCCTTTCGCTCGTTCCAGCAGGCGTGGACGTTCGGTGCCGAGTTCCTCTTCTTCCGGGAGGCGGTCGGTCTGGATGCCGGTGCCGACCGGCATCTGCTCAGGCTGTCCGATGGTTCGGTCGTAGCGGCTCGGGCCGTGGTCGTGGCCAACGGAGCGGAGTATCGGCGGCTGGACGCGCCCGAGCTCGAGGCTCTCCTGGGTCGCGGCGTGTTCTACGGCGCGGCGGTGACCGAGGCGCCGGCGATGGCGGGCAGGACGGTGTTCGTCGTGGGTGGGGGGAACTCGGCTGGCCAGGCCGCCCTGCACCTCGCCAAATACGCTCGCCATGTGACTTTGCTGGTGCGGGGATCGAACGTGGCCGACAGCATGTCCGACTACCTGGTCGAGCAGCTTCGCAGCACTCGTAACGTCGACATCCGCCACCGCGCCCAGGTCGTCGGGGGCGCCGAGGACGATGGGGCGCTGTGCGAGCTCGAGGTCGCGCAGCTCGACGACGGGACGACGGAGCGGGTTCCGGCCGGTGGGCTGTTCGTGCTCATCGGGTCTACTCCCAACACCGCTTGGTTGGGGTCGACGGTGCAGCGCGACTCCTCCGGATTC
Organism: Actinomycetota bacterium; assembly: GCA_046734715.1. Taxonomy (GTDB): domain Bacteria; phylum Actinomycetota; class Acidimicrobiia; order Acidimicrobiales; family VFJN01; genus ZC4RG19. The sequence goes on from JBKPRV010000592.1 coordinate 2,242, forward strand.
GTGCTCGTCGGGTCCGACATCGACCGGCTCGCGCTCAGTGATCCGGAGCTCCGGCCTCGCCCGCTCGAGACCAGCGTCGCGGGTGTGTTCGCCATCGGCGATGCCCGCCGGGGTTCCATCAAGCGGGTGGCGACGGCCGTCGGCGACGGCGCCGCGGTGGTGCAGATGGTGCACGAGCACCTGGCCGACTCGGCGGGCCTCGGCCGCGACCGTCCCCGGCCGTGAGCGGCATGGAGGAAGTCCGGCCACCGGTGGGCGCCCCGGTGCCCCCGGCGGCAACCCCACCGGCAACCCCACCGGCGGCGGTGGCGCCGGCCATGCGACGGCTGCTGTGGGTGGCGGCCGCGCTGGTGTTCCTCGCGGGGGTCCAGCTCTTCGTGTTCCCGCTGCGTACCGAGCGCTACTTCGCCTGGACGATCGACTCACCGATGACCGCGGTGTTCCTCGGGGCGTCGTACTGGTCGGCGATCGGCTTGGAGGCGGGGGCGGCGCGTGCCCGCCTCTGGGGCCAGGCCCGCATCGCCGTCCCGGCCGTACTCGTCTTCACCACCTTGACCTTGGTGGTGACACTCGTCCACCTCGACAAGTTCCACCTCGATGGGGATCTGGACCTGAGCACGCGGGCGGTCACGTGGCTGTGGATCGGGGTGTACGTGGCAGTCCCGGTCCTCACGGTGCTGGCCTGGTTGGCGCAGCGGCGCACTTCGACCGCGGTGCCGCGACCAAGCGGCCTGCCGCTGGCGGTCCGGATCGTGCTCGTCGCCTTGGCGGCGGTGCTGCTCGCGATGGGCGTCGCCCTCCTCGTTGCGCCGGGCTGGGCGGATGCCGCGTGGCCCTGGCCCCTGACCCCGCTGACCGGCCGGGCGGTGGGTGCTTGGCTCGTCGGGCTCGGGACGGCCGCAGGCCACGCGGTCCTGCTCGACGACCGGGACTCTCTCCGGCCGCTCGCGATCACCGGCGTCGCCTTCGGGGCCCTGCAGACCGTCGCCCTGGTGCGCCACGGTGACGAGCTCGACTGGGGCCGCCCGCCCGCCGCGCTCTACGTGGCCACACTCGTGCTGCTGACCGCCGTCAGTGTCTGGGCTCTGGTACCCGCCCGTCGCACTCCTTGACCGGAGCGCAATCCATGTCACCGCGCCGCCGAGGTCGGCCAGAGAGGGCCTGCGGCCAGGCCCTCTCTGGCCGGCTCGTGTGGGGGGCCGCTATCTGGGCCGCGGTGTCACGAGCGCCGTTCCGGCGATCGTCACCGTGGAACCCTGGTCCTCGAACGTGGTCGTGAATGCGCACGCGAGCGCGCTCGACGGAACCGTCGCCGGCTTGATGTCGTCGAACTGCTCGACGACCTGCCCGTCAACCGTCACGGTCCCCGTCACCCGGTAGGTGATGAACACTCGATCGGCGCCGAACGCCGGCGTGAAGCGGCCGTTCCCGGGTGGCGTCGCCACCTGGAAGCTGCCGAGGCCGGGGCAGGTCACGTCGAAGGTGAGCCCATTCTTGGGCGCCGCGTCGGCCGTGGGTGCCGCGAGGATCAGCGCGGCCACGGCAAGGCATCCTGCCAGGACGGTCATGCGTCTGCGAGTCATCGGTCATCCTCCTGCATGTTGAGGCAGTGCGGGCGAGCCGCAGGTGAGCGCTCGGAGTTCGGATGACTTGACGCGGGATATCAGCTCCGTCCAGTGGGGTCCACCCAAAGCCCGCCGCCACCGACGGTAGGACTCGGCGCAGTGCGACACAAGGACTTGGCCCCTGCGAGCGCGCGGGCGGCTAGGTGGTCGGCGGTTCCCGGTGCTCATCACCACTGGCTGGCGGGGTGGCGGGCGTGAGCATGTGGTCGGCGAGCTGCTCGGTCAGCCCGTGGATGATCCGGGTGAGCTCGGTGTTCTCGACCAGGAGGGTGTTGATGTCGCCGTAGTCGTGGTCGGCCTTGGCCTGCTGGAACGAGGCTTGGCGGTTCTGGGCGATCATCACGAAGGTCGACAGGAAGATTGCCTCCAGCGACACGATCAGCGTCAGTGTTGGCCAGGGGCTTGCCTCGAACACGAGCATCCACACGGCGAACAGGCCGGCGTGCAGGTAGACGAAGCGCATCGAGCCGGCGAAGGCCGTGATGCGGTCGGCGATGCGCAGCTGGGCATCGGCCGCCCGCCGGTTGAACTCTTGGACGACCGCCGGGTGGTGGAGGACGGTGGGATCGAGCGGGCGCGCGTGGATGAGTCTGGGCATGGACGTTCCTCCCTCACCGGGCGTTCACCCACGATCCTGCCTCCTCCCCGGCAGTCGTGGCGGCCGGGTCAGGCCCGGGGCCCCGCGCTGAGACCACTGAGGGCCGGCCGATGGAGCTCTCGTCGGCCCGGACGACGAAATGGCGCGGTTCTACGGAGAGGGCTTCGGTGTCACTCGGTAGGCGCAGCGCTGGTCGCCGGCCATGAGGTGCTGGGAGCGTTCGACATGCACGTCGACGCCCAGAGCTGCCTGGAACAGCTCGAGCTCGCCACGGCACAGATTCTGGCACGTCTCGGCGGCGGCGCAGATGGGGCAGTGGTGCTCCACCAGCACATACGCGTCCTCGCCGTCGTCGGCCCCACCGGGCACGGCGACGGCCTCGGCCATGTAGCCCTCGACCGTGCGCAGCTGAGCCAATGCCTCGACCCGCTCACCCACCGAGCTGGCGGAGGGGTCGGGCAGCACCTCGCGATAGTCGGCCAGCTGGGCTCGGGTCCGGGCGTCCACCACTCTGTCGATGCCGGACTCGCCCAGCGTGCCCCGGATGACCTCCAGCAAGCTGACGGTCAGGTCGGCGTGATGGTCCGGGAACAGCGAAGCCGCCGTGGCCGTCAGCCGCCACTGCTGGGCGGGCCGTCCACGGCCGCGGCCTCCGCCCCCGGGAGCAGAGGCCGAGGCATCCGCCTCGACCAGGCCGGCCGCCGCGAGGTCCTCGAGGTGCTGGCGGACCGCGGCCGGAGTCAGCTGGAAGCTGACGGCCAGCTCGGCGGCGCTCGCGCTGTCCACCCGCTTCAGCCGTTCGACGAGGCGCCGCTTGGCCCCGCTGAGCGACGCGACCGCCGTCATCAGGCCCCTGACATCAGGCTGGCCCCGTCGTCGCCGTCCGCGTCGGCCGGCCCACGGCCCGACAGGGTGTCGATGGCTCGGGTCACGTTGGTGCGCACGAAGCGGTCGACGATGGGGCTGGCGATGAACCGCGCGGTCCCGGCCAGCGGCAGGAAGGACCCGCTGGCGGACGCCTCGTGACGGGCGGCCCGGGCGGTCTTCACGTGGTGGACGGCGACGATGAACGACCCGGCCCGGTCTTCCAGCGCGGCGCGGTCGAGGCAGTCGGCCACCGGCTCGACCTGGCCGGACCGCGCCCCAGGATCACCGTCGCCCACGGCTAGTGCGTCGGCCACGAAGGCGGCTCCACCGGTCGGGTCCACGTCGGCGACCGGCGTCCGGGCCCGGCCCGTGTACCAGGCCAGGAACACCGCCCACGCGACCATCCGCAGCGTGTCGGCACCCGGCTGCTCGCGCCACGCCCAGCGGACGGCGTTGGCATGGGTCAGGCCGTGGGTGATGTCCAGCCAGCCGAAGTCGTGGTGGGGATCGAACTCGACCCGTAGGTCGTAGCCGAGCAGGCGTTCGCCGACGACCCGGCTGACGACCGAGAGGACGCCCTCCGGTCCTGCCCCGGCGTGCAGGGCGTCGACCATGGCGGTGAGCGGGGCGACCCGATCGCGGCCCAGCAGCGCGGCCCGCAGTTCGTCGCCCTCGTCCTGCCAGCCGGCATCGACGGGGAGCGCGGCCAGCTGCGCCAGGTCGACGGAGCCGAGGGCACGCCGGAAGGGGCGCATGTAGGGCAGCTTGTCCTCGCGAGTGGCCCATACGAGGGTGGGGACGAGGTGGGGGAGCACGGTCGCCGCTCGGTCCCAACCGAGCCGGTCGAGCAGCTCGAACGCCTTCTGGGTGTAGATGGCCAGGTGGCCGTAGGCCAGGTGGTGGTCGCTCACCGCCGAGACGAACCAGTGGCGGAGCTCGTCGCGCTCGACCCCGCCGTCGAGGGCCGCCAGCACCAGGGCCTCGGCCTCATCGGGCGCCTCGGCTTCCACCGCGGCCCGAAACGCGGTGGCGGGGTCTCGAGGTAGCTGAGGTATCGGCCGGGGCTGGGGGCGTCGAGGCCGGCGGATCTCGGTTTCGGCCACCCCGGCCAGGGCTTGGACCACGGGCAGGGCGCGCTCGTCGTGGGTCAGGCCGTCGGCGATGGCCAGGCAGTCGACCGCGCTGGCGATGGCGTGGCCCCAGCCGAACTCGGCCCTCGGGGCGCCGAAGGCCACGGCCTCCCACACCAGTTCGCCGGGATCGGCGGACGCCCGCAGCAGTCGGACGGTGTCACGGGCGATCTGGCCCACGCGGAACTCCTCGATCGCCTCGCGGAGGCTCTGCATGAGGCGGGGGCGGTCGACGGCCGGATCGGGGTCGGTGACGTCCACGCGTACCTGACCCACCGAATCGACGGTGACGGGATAGGTGCGCACGTTCTCGTCGCCGAACAGGCACTCGCCGTCGTCGAGGCGGAACTTCCAGTTGTGCCATGCGCAGGTGAGCACGTTGCCGCGCACGTCGCCCTGGGCCAACGCGTAGCCCTCGTGAGGACAGGCGTGCTCCAACGCGAAGACCTCGCGGTCGGTTCGCACCAGCGTCACCCTCCGGTCGCCGGCCCGGACCGTTCGGGGTTGGCCGACCGGGAGCGACTCGACGCTGGCGACCGGGATCTCCATGTCCGGATCATCCGCGACCGAATTTCAAAAGTAAAGCCTTGCGATATTCCTGCCACCGCACACCATGTACAGAGGCCGCCGACCGCCCTAGGTTGTTGCGCGGGAAGGAGCTCACGAGTGCGGGTGCACGTCGATCCGGAGAAGTGTCAGGGCCACAACCGGTGCTATGCCCTGGCGCCCGAGCTGTTCGACGTCGACGACCTGGGGAACGCGTTCGAGCTCGACGACGGGGAGGTGCCTCCGGGCCTCGAGGACAAGGCCCGGCGCGCTGTCGCCAACTGTCCGGAGTACGCGATCACGATCTCGGAGTGAGCCGATGACGACCCAACATCCGCCGGTAGCGAGCTGGGACACCGACTTCGACCACACCGACCCGCAGTGGGTGGCCGACCCGTTCCCCATCTGGGACGAGCTACGGCAGCGGTGTCCCGTGGCCCACAGCGGTCGCTATGGCGGCACGTGGCTGCCGGTGCGCCACGAGGACGTGGCCGCCGTCGCTTACGACACCGAGCACTTCACGTCCCGGTCGGTCGTGGTCAGCGAGATGCGGCCCGGCCCCGACGACCTGCCGGCTCCGATCGGCCTGGCGCCGCCCATCACCTCCGACCCGCCGTTCCATGCCCTGGCCCGGCGGCTCCTGCTCCCGGCGTTCTCGCCCAAGCGCATCGCCGCCCTGGAGCCGTTCACCCGGGAGCTGTGCGTCGAGCTGCTCGACGCCACGGCGGGCCGAGGCGAGATCGACGCGGCCATCGACTACGCCCAGCACATCCCCCTGCGGGTGATCGTGGGCATGCTGGGCTTCCCCCAGGAGGACGCCGACATCTTCCGCCGGTTCATCCGCATGGTGCTGGAGGACGTCGACCAGGACATCGAGGAGCGCCAGGCGTTGGTCGAGGGCGGCGAGCTCGACGCGTACATGGACGAGCGCATCGCCGAGCACCTCGCCCACCCGCGGGACGATCTGACGACCTACCTGCTCGAGGCCGAGCTCGACGGCAACAAGCTGGCGCCCGAGCACGTGCGGGGCACGATGGTGCTGCTGATGATCGCGGGGATCGACACGACGTGGTCGGCCATCGGTGCCTCGCTGTGGCACCTGGCGCAGCACCCGGACGACCGCAGGCGCCTCGCCATCGAGCCCGACCTCATGCCGGTCGCGATGGAGGAGTTCCTGCGCGCTTACGCCCCTGTGACCATGGCGCGGCTGGTGGCCGAGGACTTCGACTTCAACGGCCACGCCATGAAGGAGGGCGACTGGCTCCTCCTGCCCTTCCCGGCGGCCAACCGGGATCCCGCGTTCTTCGCCGATGCCGACAAGGTCGTCCTGGACCGGGAGGAGAACCGCCACGCAGCCTTCGGGCTCGGGATCCACCGGTGCCTCGGCTCCAACCTGGCCCGTATGGAGCTGCGCGTGGCGCTGGAGGAGTGGATGCGCCGCTACCCGGACTTCGAGCTGTCGGACCCGGGGTCGGTCACCTGGTCGGCCGGCCAGGTCCGAGGGCCCCGCACCGTGCCGGTGCGGATCCTGCCGTCGAGCTAGCTCGCGACCTACTCGGTCACGACGGCGCGGAGCACGTCCAGCTTCGCGGCCCGACGGGCGGGCCACACCGCGGCGAGCACGCCGGCCAGCGCGGCGAGCACGACGATGACGACCAGCGTCGCGACGGGAAGCCGGAACGTCTCGATTCCCTCGTCCGACAGCGCCGAGACGAGCGCCCAACCGAAGAACACGCCGACGACTATGCCGAGCAGCGTGCCCTGGATCGCGATGATCACCGACTCCCACCGGATCATCGAGCGGAGTTGGCTCCGCTTCATGCCGACGGCGCGCATCATGCCGAGCTCACGCGTGCGTTCGATGATCGACAGGGCGAGCGTGTTCGCGATGCCGAGCAGGGCGATGAAGATCGCGAGCAACAGCATGACGTAGATGAGGTTGAGCAGCTGGTCGATGAACTGCGTCTGGTCGGCCTCGTAGCCCGACTGGTCGAGGACCTTGGCGCCGGGGAACCCATCGGCCACCTGCTCGATCGCGGAGCGCGCCGTCGCGGTGTCGACGCCGTCCGCTTTCCTCACGAACACCTGGAAGTCGTATTGGTCCTCGACGTTCGCCTCGTACGTCTCGGTGCCGAGGAGCCAGTCGCCGGCCGGCTGCGACTCGCCGTAGATCATGGCGACCGTCAGCTCCTGAGGCCCGGTGTCCTTGAACACGACCGGCACGCGGTCGCCGATCGACAGGTTCTTGTCCTTGGCGACGTCCTCGAACACCGCGATGGTGTCAGCGCCCAGATCGGCGGGCGAGCCGGCCACGGGGTCGACGTCCACCACGTCGAACGCCTCGTCGCTCGCGGCGAGCACCTGGGTGGCGCTGCGGTCGATCTCGGCCACACCGGCGCGGATCCCGCCGGCTACGTCAACCTCGGGCAGCTCGTTCAACGAGGCCGCGAGCTCCGGGTCCAGGCCGCCGCTGGCGGCGCCGGCCGGCGATGTGATGACGAAGTCCCCTCTGAACGCCCGGTCGATGACGGTGCCGAACGACGCCTTGGCCGATGCCGCGAAGATCGAGATGAAGGTGACGAGCCCGACACCGATCATCACCGCGGACGCGGTCGCCGCCGTGCGCCTCGGGTTGCGCATCGCGTTCTCGCGCGCGAGCTGGCCCCTGATCCCGAACAGGCGCGGCAGGGGCCAGCCGATCGACCGGCTGAGAGGCAGGGCGACGGTTCGGCCCAGCGCCGCGACGCCGAAGAACACCAGAAGCGCGCCCCCGCCGACCATCAGGATCGGGCTCCCGGACGAGCCGAACAATCCGAAGGCGAGCGCCGCGCCGCCGAGGACCAGCAGCGTGCAGCCGACGATGATGCGCTGCCTCGAGCCGTACCCGGTGCTGCCCACGGCGACCTCACGCATCGCGGCGACCGGTGGCACCTTGCCTGCCCGGCGGGCCGGAGAGATCGCCGCGACGACCGTGACGCCGACGCCCACGAGGAGGGAGATGATGACGGTGCTGGCGGTGAGGACGAGCCCCCCGCCGGGGAGCTCGAAGCCCAACGCGCCGAGGAGCGCCTTGAGCGCTCCCGCCACGAGGACGCCCAGACCGATCCCGACCACGGAGGCGATCAACCCGACGGCGAGCGCCTCGACGAGCACGGACACCAGTATCTGTCGCTTCTTCGCACCGAGCGCACGCAGCAGCGCGTTCTCTCGTGTGCGTTGCGCAACCGTGATGAAGAACGTGTTGAAGATGATGAAGCCGCCGACGAGCAGGGCGATCACGGCGAACACCAACATGAAGGTGTTGAAGAAGCTGAGGCCCTGCTTGATCTCGTCCTGGCTCTCCTGGGTGACCTCGTCACCCGTGACCGCTTCGGTGCCGGTGGGCAGCGCGGGCGCGATGCGCTGCACGATCTCGGTGGGCGAGATCCCGTCGTCGGCGACCACCAGGATGTTGTCGAACTTGTCCGGCTCGGCGATCAGCCGCTGGGCAGCGTCCAGCGTGAACAGCACGAACGACGCACCACCGGGGGAGTCGGCATCGCCGAAGGTGGCGATGCCGGCAATGGTCACGTCCTGTGGCCCGCCCTTGACCAGCACTTGCGCCGTGTCACCGACCTGGTACCCCGTGTCGTCCGCGCTCTTCTTGTCGATGACCACCTCATCGTCGGCCCGTGGCGGGCTGCCGTCCGAGACCGTGAAGCCGTTCAGCTCCTCGGAGTCGATCCAGTTCCCGCCCAAGGTCGGCGGTCCGCTCTCCGGATCGCCGACGGCGTCGCCGTCCTTGTCGACGAGCTGCGCGTAGCCACGGATGTCGGGCTGCGCGTCATCCACCCCGTCGACCCCCGAGACAGTGTCGAGGAGCGAGGCGTCGACCCGCCCGCGCTGTTCGACGCCTGCCGAGTCGAAGGCGCCTTGGGCCCGCACCACGGCGTCGGTGTCGTCGTAGATGTCCGAGAACAGGTCATCGAACGTCTTCTGGATGGTGTCGGTCAGGACGAGCGTCCCCGCCATGAAGGCCACGCCCAGGGTGACCGCGAGGGAGGTCGCGAAGAGACGGAACTTGCGAGCAGCGAGACCCTTGAACGCCATGCGCAGCATCGGTCACTCCCCGAATCGCTTGATCCGGTCGAGGACCCGCTCGGCGGTCGGCTCCTGCATCTCGTCCACCACGCGGCCGTCGGCGAGGAAGACGACCCGGTCCGCGTAACTCGCCGCGACCGGGTCGTGCGTCACCATCACGATCGTCTGGCCCATCTCGTCCACTGCCCGCCGCACGAACGACAGCACCTCGGCGCCCGCATGCGAGTCGAGGTTCCCCGTCGGCTCGTCGGCGAAGATGATCTGCGGTCTGCTGGCCAACGCTCGGGCGACCGCGACCCGTTGCTGCTGCCCGCCCGACAGTTCGCTCGGACGGTGATCGAGCCGGTCACCCAGCGCGACAGTCCCGATCACACCGTCGATCCATTCACGGTCACCTTTGCGTCCCGCGAGCATCAACGGAAGCGTGATGTTCTCGTACGCGTTCAGCGTCGGGATCAGGTTGAAGGCCTGGAAGATGAAGCCGACACGGTCGCGGCGCAGCTCGGTCAGATCGTTGTCGTCGAGCGCGCTCAGGTCGGTATCGCCGATGTACGCGACGCCCGAGGTCAGCGAGTCCAGTCCTGCGATGCAATGCAACAGGGTCGACTTGCCCGAGCCGGACGGGCCCATGATCGCGCTGAACCGTGCCGTGTCGAACGCGACCGTGACACCGTCGAGGGCACGAACCTCCGTCGAGCCACCGCCATACACCTTCACTGCGTCGACCGTGGCCGCCGCCGCACCGTTCGGTGAGGTTCCCGCACGCGCCAAATCCATGCTCACCCTCCCAGTCCTCGATCGCTACCCCCGCCCGGCGACGGGCGGATCCGACAATGGCGTGATTGCGATTCGACTGACTGCCGCCGCTCATGACCCTACGGTGCGGTCGGTTGGCAATCAACGGTCCCAACGAAGTGCGCGCCCGTGCGATCGATGTCGCCGGCGCGACCGAACCGGCCGAGGTCAACGATGGGCTGGCCGGGTCGCCGCTCAACATCGCGCTCATCTGGACGGTCACCGCCCCGGTCGACGCGGTGCCCACGACGCTCCCCGCCGACGCGGCGACGAGGGACGACTGCGGGTAGAGGTCGTCCCCACGATTTGGGGCTCGCACCGGCCTACAGCGTGACCTCCGCCCGGTCGTCGGGGCTGCTGTCCGGGTCGAGGACCCACTGCTGCGACACCGTCGCCCGGTAGAGCCGATAGGGCGCCGGAGCGAGCACGTCGTCCAACGTCCACCGGCGGGCCAGGCCCTGGGCCTGGCCGGCGGCGTCAAAGAGGGCGACGGCGCGTTCGAGGTCGGGGCCGGAGAGCTCCTCGGCGCGAGCCGACATGTACACCGCCTCGGCACTGCCCACTGCGACCTGGGAGTCGAAGATCACGATGCTCACCTCGGGGCGCGCCCTGACGTTCCGGGAGTGCCTGCGGTCCGGCGACGAGACCCAGACGAACCGCCGGTAGTCGGACTGCGCGAACCACACCGGCGTCACCCACGGCACACCGACCTCGTCGGCTGTGCCGAGCACCATGTACCGGTTCGACTCGATGGTGCGCCTCGCCATGTCTCTGAAGTCAGTCATGCCGCGCCCGCCATTCACACGTCGGGCTCGGCCTCGACCCGGCCGGTGGCGACGGCCTCCGCCAGCGCTGCGTGGTCGCGGTCGTTGAGGTCGGCGTACGCCTCGGCGAAGGCGGCGACCGCCTGGTCGAAGGCGTCGGAGCGGCCAAGGTACCCGGCGAGGACGATCCGGTCGCCGGACCGGGCGTGGGCGCGGGCCAGGGTCCAGCCGCACATCCGGGCGTACACGTCGAAGCTGCGGGGGCTCATGTGCTCCAGGTCGGCTGACGCCTTCCAGTCCCGCAGTTGGCGCAGGTAGTAGTCGTCGGTCCAGCCGTCGGCCGGGCTGGCGGCGAGCCAGCCGAGGAAGATGTCGCTCGACGCCTGCATGAGGTGCTGGCCGGCGACCACGCGCTCGGCGTGGCTGGCGTACTCGGACGCACCGGCATAGGCGGCGAGGACCGACGCCTCGGCCTGCTTGGCCTGGAGCACCAGCGTCTCGGCGCCGAGGCCGGACTCGAACAGCAGCACCCACGCCCGGAGCCCGATGCTGCCCACGCCGACGACCTTGTGGGCTACGTCGGTGAGCGTGAAGTGGTCGAACAGCACCCGGCGGTCGGACCGGAGGGTGGCCCGGTAGGTCGCCAGCAGTCCCCGGATGGTGTGGAGGACCTCTGCGGTGTCCATGTCCGTCAGCTCATCGACCGGGACGATCAGTGGGGCGTCGCTCACGATCTGCCGCCTGCCGCCGGTCACGGTGGTGAGCTTGGCCACCGCCTGGAGGCTGGTGCGGGTATGAGCCTTGGCCACCTCGTTCTCGGCGGCCAAGAGGTCCGCGGCGTCCCGCTCGAGCTCCTTGCGCGACAGCGAGAGCTTGAACTCCTCCAGACGGTCCTCGACGTTGAGGTGGGCGTACCAGACATCGAGGATCGTCTGGTCGGCGAAAGTCCGCATCGTCTGGCGGTAACTACCGACCACGGCGAGGGCCAGCTTGCGGCACTGCTTGGTGGAGAAGCCGTTGTTGCGCCCTGCGACCACGAAGCTGGTGGTCAGGCGCTTGACGTCCCACTCGAACGGCCCCGGGAGCGTCTCGTCGAAGTCGTTGATGTCGAACACCAGGCGTCGTTCCGGCGAGGCGTAAGCGCCGAAGTTGGCCAGGTGGGCGTCGCCGCACAGCTGGGTGCGCAGGCCGGGGGAGGGGGTCGTGGCGAGGTCGGCGGCCATGATCCGCGCAGCACCGCGGTAGAAGGTGAACGGAGAGACCAGCATCCGGCGGTGGCGGATCGGGACCAGCTCGTGCACCCGGGCCCGCTCCTGCTCGATCAGCAACCCCACCGGGTCGCGCCCCGGGGCGGGGCTCAGCTCGGCATGGGCCTCCCGTGGCACCCGAGCCCGGGCCGCCTTGCCCAGTGCCCGGCGCTCCTCGGGGCTGAGGTGGGTCCGCTCGCCCTGGGCGTCCTGCACCAGCGTGTCGCTCGCCATGTCGCGCTCCTCCGCTCACCCCGGCGCCCATCAGCCGCCGATCTGGACCCGTGCCTCCGTCACGTCCACCGAACCGGCCAGGCCCGCAGCGCTGGGTCGCTGTGCCTCAGTCGATGGGGTCCAATATCGCGCCGCCGTCATCCCGCGGGGTTCATCTATGTTGCTTTCGACAGGCTTCAGGGAGGCGGCAACAAGATGACCAGTCGGACCCACCGGCACCAGCCACGGTGCCATTTCGTCCCACCGTACGTCCTCGATCGCTTGGTTCGGAGCGACGTCGAGGACGTCCGGGCCGCAGCGCAGGCAACCGCACACCAGGCCAATGCCGATCGTGAGAGCCGCACCGACCAGGTGGTCACCATGGGCCAGGTGGCGGCCTCCACCGGCCTCAGCGAGATGGGTGCCGCACTGGTGGAAGCGGCCGGCGAGCCGGACCGGGAGGTGTTCGACTGCCACAACCTGGCTCAGAAGCGGGTGGAGCTGGTGCGGAGCGAGGGTGCCGCGCCCACGGGCGACGACGACGTCGATTCTGCCTACGACTGTGCCGGAGCCACGCTGGACTATCTGATGCAGGAGCTGGGCCGGAACTCGATCGACAACCTCGGCATGAACCTGGGCCTGAACGTCCATTACGGCGTCAGGTACATGAATGCCTTCTGGGACGGCGAGGAGATGGTCTTCGGCGACGGGGATGGCCAGATCTTCGTCGGCTTTGCGAGGTCGCTCGACGTCACGGCGCACGAGCTGGGTCATGGCGTCACGCAGTTCACCGCCAACCTGGACTACTTCAGCCAGTCCGGCGCCCTGAACGAACACTTCTCGGATGCGTTCGGCACCGTCGTCACGCAGTTCCAGAGCGGCGAGACCGCCGGCACCGCCGACTGGCTCATCGGCGACGAGATCATGGGCCCGTCGCTGCGGGGCGAGGCGTTGCGGTCGATGCGTGCCCCTGGAACCGCGTACGACAACCCGCTGATGGGGACCGACCCGCAGCCGGCGCACATGGACGACTACTACGACGGGTTTGCCGACAACCAGGGCGTGCACATCAACAGCGGCATCCCGAACCGCGCCTTCTACCTGGTGGCGACAGAGCTCGACGACACGCTCGCCGCCGGCCGGCTCTGGTACCGCGCCCTGCAGCGGCTGACGCCGACCGCGACCTTCGCAGTCGCCGCGGAGGTCCTCGTCAACACCGCGCGGCTGATGACCGGCGAGGGCAACCTGCCGAAGGGCACTGCCCAGATCGTGCGGGCCGCCTTCTCCGAGGTGGGCATACTGAAACTCGACGTGGCGCCGGGCATCCGTCGCTACCGGTAGGAGCGGCGGCGTCGTCGGCCACCGCGGTCAGGGGTGCATGAGGCCACCATGCGGATCAGCTTCGAGATGTCTGGTGGGCTGGGCGGCCTGTTCGTGGCCGCGCCGCTGGCGTACCAGGCCGACACCGCCGAGCTGCCGGAGGAACAGGCCACCACGCTGCATCGCCTCGTCGAGGAGTCCGGGCTGCTGCGTGCCGGTGATGAGCCGCGCACCCCACGCCGCGGCGAGGCGCGAGACGTGTTCGAGTATCACCTCGAGATCGCGACGAGCGGCCGCGTCCACCGGTACGACTTCGACGACACCAACGTGCCTGCTGGGGCCCAACCGCTGCTCGAGCACCTGACGGCGGCGGCCACCAGCCGGCGCCTGGGTGGGGAGGCGGGAGCGTGACCCCCCACCGTCCACAGGACTGCGGGAGAGACGGAGGTGGCGAGTCGTATCCGAAGGTTCGGAGAGGCTTCACCTGGTTGCCATCTTCACGACAGGGGCGCCCGCGAGGCTCCCGCGCATGCGACGCTCGCTACGGTTCAGCCTTGCTCTCCCGCTCATCCGGCCCTCGCCGCACCGGCCGGGGCCCGCGTGCCCGCAGAGTCCCGCCGCCCGCCGACCGGTCCGGCCGTTGCCACCACCGATAACGAGACCCCGGTCCTCTACGACGACGACGACGGCGGCAACGCCTCGGGCGACGACGCGGCCATCTGGGTCCACCCGAGCGACAGCACCCGCTCGATCGTGATCGCCACCGCCAAGGAAGGCGGCCTGCGCGTCTACGACCTCGGCGACGAGGAGATCCAGTCGATCCCCGCGACGCCCGCGCCGCGCGCCGACGGGATCGACGGCCGGTACAGCAACGTGGACATCGCCTACGGCCTCGAGCTGGGCGGCCTGACCGTCGACGTGGCCGTGGTCTCCGACCGCTTCAACGACCAGCTCCGGTTCTGGGTGATCGACCCGACCGGGTCCGATGCCGCGACGCCGCTCACCGAGGTCACCGCCCCCGAGCAGGCCTTCCTGTTCAACCCCGATCGTGAGGCGGTCGACGACGAGCACACCGCCTACGGCCTCGCCGTGTACCAGCCCCGTCCGGGCACGGCCTACGCCGTGGTGACCCAGGAGGGCCGCACCGCGATCGCGACCGCGACGATCGAGGCGCAGGGCGCCGGGTTCGGCTACACCGCCGTCGGTCGCCTCGACATGCCCGCAGAGTTCCGGCTGCCGAGGGCGTCGACGTCTACTACGGCCCCGGCGCGACCGGCTACGTGATCGTCTCCAGCCAGGGTGACGACCGGTATGCCGTGTACTCGACGACCTCCGAGAACCGCTCGCTCGGCACCTTCCTCGTCCGAGGCGTCGGCGTCGACGACATCAACGGCTCCGATGGCCTGGCGGTCTCCGACCGCCCTGTCGGCCAGACCGCCAAGGGCTTCTCGTCAGCCACGACGAGCCCGAGAGCGGCCCCGGGATCGACGAGGACCGCGACCCCACGAACTTCTCCCTCGTCGACTGGGCCGGAGTGGCGAGGGCGCTTCACCTGCAGGTCAGCACGGAGCGCGGTAACGACCCACGGTTCCGGTGAGTCCCCGGTCGACTATTGGGGCGGAGGGCGGTGGAGGACCCCACGCACGTCCGAAGCGCGGGGCCGTGATCCCGGCGGCGCTGCGAGATGGACCAGCGAGAGCGGCGCGAGGGCACCCTGGCGGTTGGAGATGACGTACAGGGTGCCGTCGGCGGCGACCCCGCCGGTGACCGGGTTGCTCAGGTCGCGGGGGTACGGGAGTGGGCCCTCCACGAGGACCCGGCCGGCTGACCCGAAGCCCGAGTCCAGGTGACCGTCGACCCAGCGGGCGACGCCCACGCCAGTGCTATGGCCCGCCACCGCCACCAGGGATCCGTCCGGCGTCGTGCTCAACCAACTCAGTCTGGTGTAGTCGAGGTTGTCGGGCGCCGACGACAGGTCGACGAACCCGACGATGGCGATGCCACCGGTGCCGAACCCCGGGTCGAGACCCCCCGTGGCGGTCAGCTCGGCCACCATGGCGCGGTAGTCGCCGCTGTCGTAATTGCTGGTGCCCACGGCGATCCGCCCGCCGGGGAGCAGCGCGGCGTCGACGATGCCGTCGTAGCTGTCGGCGAGGAACGCGGCGGGACCCGGGCCGTAGGGGAGTTGTGCTCCGGTCGAGCTCAGCCGGGCGATGCCCGCGTCCGTGTCGACCACGAGCAGCGTGTCGTCGTCCAGGACGAGCAGTTCATTGCAGCCGGCGCCTGTGCTGATCGAGTAGGGCAGGTCGAGGGCCACGGGCAGGCCGCCGCCGAAGGCGGGGTCGACCGAGCCATTCGGTAGCAGCCGCAGCACCTGACATGTGGTCTCGGGGCCGGGCTGGGGGATGTTCCCGAACAAGACGACGATCCGGCCGGCGTGGTCGCTCTGCACGTCGGCGGGCGAGCCTTCGTAGGTCAGGGCGATCGTCCGGGCCCCTTCGCCGTCGAAGGATGGGTCCGGCGTCCCGTTGGCCGTGAAGCGGCGTACCGTCAGCTGGCCGCTGGTCGATCCGTGCTGAAAGGTGAGGATGCGGCCCGATGCGTCGATCGCGGCGGCTCTCACCGCTCCGCCGGCCGGGGTGACGGCAGTGAAGGTGGGATCGATGGTCCCGTTCGGTAGGACCCGCGTCAGCTGGCCGCCCAGGACCGTGACGATCGACCCGTCCCCAGCCACCTCGAACGCGTGGGGAGAGATGGAGCTGACCTGCTCCGATATGTCGGCGAAGCCGTCGCCGCCATAGGTCTGGTCGAGCACCAGGTCGTGGGGCTCACAGCCCACCAAGCCGACGCACGCCGCGGCGAGCGCCACCCCGGTGAGGGCTCGCCGGGGGACCGTGCGTCCCAGACGAGACCGCGAACGAACCCACCCGAGCCTGTGCTCATCCGCCAGCATGTTCGGGAGCGTACCCCGACGTCAGCCCCGGTCGGTGGCCAGCGGCACGGGCCCTATTGGTCGGGTGTGGGGACCACCACCGCGACGTTGGTCGAGGTGTGGCGGATGAGGTGGTTGGCGGTGCTCCCGGGACGCATCGTCTGGCACGCCACGCGTGGACGGCGCGCACGCTGGCGCCGGTGGCGCTGCCAGGTCGTTCGCCCATGCGAGGGCCTGCTGGGCGCCCTCACTGCCGTCCTCCGACGAGGATCACGTCGCCGTCGCCGACCAGGCGGTCGGTGCGCACCACGACGACCGGCCAGGAGGCGTACTCGACGCACTCCTGGCTCACGAGCCGACACCAAGACCCGCAGACAACGACCGCGAACCGTGCGATGACCGCGATAGGCGACCAGCATTCGTGGGTGAGGGCACCTACCCTGGCCAGGCGATGCTCTGGCATTTGGGACCCTGTGCCACCAAGGGGAAGTGGCCGATCGTCCTCATCGGTGTCGCGCTCGCGACCGTCGTCGTCCTCGTCCTCGTCGGCTGAGGTCGGGCCGGCCTTCGGACCAGGTGACGTGCGTCCGATCGTCGACACGGTGCGAGAGCTGGCACATCGCGAGCGTCCCCGGATCGGACCGTTCCTGTTGGCGATCGACGGCCGCAGCTCGAGTGGTAAGTCGACGCTGGCTCGGCGTCTCGCGCGGTCGATCCCGGGGAGCGCCATCGTGCACACCGACGACATCGCGTGGTGGCACTCACGGCTCGGTTGGGACGACCTCCTGGTTGCACACGTCATCGAGCCCCTGCGACGTGGTGAGGGGGTCGACTACCGCCCGCCGGCGTGGGAGGCCAGGGGCCGTCCCGGGTCCATCAGGGTTCCTGCCGATGCTGCCCTGGTCCTGATCGAAGGCGTGGGTTCGGGTCGCGCGTCGCTGGCCGAGCGGGTTGACGCCGTGATCTGGGTTCACTCCGATCCCGCGGTCACCGAGCAACGCAACCGCCGGCGCATCGCCGCGGGCGAGATCGACGCCGAGGGCTACGACGCCTGGATGTCGGAGGAGCTCCCGTTCCAGGCCGCAGAGCGCACATGGGACCGCGCCGATGTGATCGTCTCGGGCGAATCTGTCCTCCTCCCGTGAAGACGACAGATCGTGCCGCCGTGTCGATCCCTGTCCACGAGAAGGCGCTGAAACCTTCGTCCTTCCGTGGCTAGCCTCGCCCGCACGCTCGCGTGGCCGGCGATGTCGCGGGTGCTGACAAAGGGGGCGAGCTGATGGCTGAGGCGCAATCAGGTGATGGCGCGACGCAGTTCCGGGGACCGCCCCCGTCGCCGCCACCGCCGGTCGTGCCGGTGGCGAGCGTGGAGGAGGCGCGGGCGTCCGCTGACGAGGCGACGGATGCGCTCGAGGCGACGATGGTTCGGGCCGCGTCGTTCTCCGACGAGGAGCTGCACCGCAGCGTCAACCACGAGTGGTGCACGGTCGACTCGTTGCGGCACGTCGTGCTCATCGTCGACCTGTGGCTGTCGAAGGCCGTCCTGGGTGAGGAGGACCCCTTCCACCCGATGGCGCTCCCGCCCACGTTCATGCCGCCCAAGCTGCCCGGCACGTCCATCGACCCCGATGCGCAGCCCTCGTTCGACGAGGCGTGCGAGGTGCTGAGGGGCCGGCTCGCCACCGTCCGCACCGCCGTCGACCAGCTCGCGCCCGGGGATCTGGAGCGACCCATCGCGGCGCATGCCAAGACCGTCGGCGGCGCGCTGTGCGTGCTCTTCGGCGAGATGAAGGCGCACAACCGCTTCATCAACCGCGACCTCGACATCATCGAGGGCTCCCGGTCGAGCTAGTCCGGGATTTCTCGCCCGGGAAGTACTTCGTCCTGCTCGCCGGCAATGGCGAGCTGCCGCCGTGGGATGAGCTGCCCGCCGACGAGCTGGAGACCCTGATGGGCAGGTTCGGCGCGTTCGACGAAGCGTGCGCCGCCCGGCCGGGCGTGGAGCTCCTGGGCGGAGAGCCACTCGGCGATGGCTCGACCGCCACCACGTTGCGCACACGCGGCGGAGAGATGACCATCACCGATGGCCCGTTCGCCGAGGCGGCAGAGCAGATCGGTGGCTACTACCTTCTCGATGCCCCCGATCTTGACACCGTGATCGAGCTGTGCCGGGTCCTGCCTGCCTATGACATGGACATCCGACCGGTCCCCGACATGCCCTGAGCGGGCGGCCGTCGAGCGGACGTTCCGGGCCGAGTCGCCGGCGCTCCCGAGCGAATCACGGTCGGGGCTGGCGCTCCGCCTCGTCATGGGGACGCAGACCGAGCAGATCGCCCGGCTGTTCCTGGTTCCGCCTCCGACGATGGCGGCGCGTCTCACCCGAGCGAAGAAGAAGATCGTACTGGCCGGCATCCCGCTCGGCGCCCCGCTGGCCGACGAGCTGAGAGCACGGCTCGACGAGGTGTGCCGGACGATCTACCTGGCCTTCACCGCCGACTACACCCCCGGCTCGGGCCCTGATCTGCTGCGGGCCGACCTCGCGGGCGACGCCGTGCGGCTGGCCGCCCTGTTGCACGAGCTCGTGCCCGATGCCCCCAGGCCCAGGCGATGCTGACCCTCCTGGCACTCCAGCACTCGCGCCGCGACGCTCGCCAGCGCGACGGCCGGCTGGTGACCCTCGCCGACTAGGACCGCTCACGGTGGCATCACGACGAGATCCGCATCGGGCTCGGCGTGGCCGCCGGTGTCCAGCCGGGGGAGGGCTACGCCGAGGAGCTCCGGCTCCAGGCCCTGATCGCGGCCGAGCACGCCCGCGCCCCCACGGCCGCGGCCACGGACTGGATCGCGATCGCCGATCACTACGCCGGCCTCGAAGCCCTCACCGGGTCGGCGATCGTGAGGCTCAACCGCGCGGTCGCCGTCGCCGAGGCCCGCGGTCCCCGGGCC
>JBKPRV010000593.1:0-9597 GCA_046734715.1 Actinomycetota bacterium
GTACACGATCGAGGTCCCCGACACGATGCCGGTGGCCACCCGGGCCGACGGCAGCATCGAGGTCACGGACACGACCGGCGGCGTCGAGGCGTCGAGCGACAGCTCGCCGATCACGTTGGTCCGGGTCGACGGCGACCTGGCCCTCGACGCCGACCAGGGCCGCATCACCGCGGAGGACATCCGCTCGGCCAACGTCTCGGCCCACGCCGACCAGGGCCGCATCACGCTCGGGTTCGCGGAGTCGCCGCAGACGGTGACCGCGGAGGCCGACCAGGGATCGATCGAGATCGTGCTGCCCGACCGCACTGTCGCCTTCGCGACCGACGTGAGTGCCGACCAGGGCGACGTGACCGACCTGGTCGACCGCGACCTGGACAGCCCGCGCAGCATCGTCGCCCACGCCGACCAGGGTGACGTCACGCTCACCTACGCGTCCTCTTAACCCCCCTACAAGGGTGGGGTTGTCCCCACCCGGTAGACGCCGGGTGGCGCCAATGACCCAGCGTGCGGGGTTGCTTACCGTCGCAGACATGACTGCGAACGATGTGTATTCACCCGAGGCGGACATCTGGGGCAGCGTTGAGCTGACCCCCGCGGTCCGGGCCGAGCTGGCCACCAAGGTGTACGGCGGAGGCGACACCGCGGTGCGGGCGCTCGATGCCGTGAGCCTCGCCATCCCGTCCCGGCGGTTCACCGCCATCATGGGCCCGTCCGGTTCCGGCAAGTCGACCCTCATGCACTGCATGGCCGGGCTCGACAGCCTCACCTCCGGGCGGGTCTACGTGGGCGATGTCGACCTCGGCACCCTGTCCGACAAGGAGCTCACCCGCCTGCGGCGCGACCGGATCGGCTTCGTGTTCCAGGCCTTCAACCTGCTGCCGATGCTCTCGGCCCGCGAGAACATCACCCTCCCGCTCGACCTGGCCGGCCGGCGCGCCGACCACGGCTGGCTCAACCGGGTGATCGACGCCGTGGGCCTGGGCGACCGCTTGAAGCACCGCCCGTCCGAGCTGTCGGGCGGCCAGCAGCAGCGGGTGGCCGTGGCCCGGGCCCTGGCCAGCCGGCCCGAGGTGATCTTCGCCGACGAGCCCACCGGCAACCTCGACTCCCGCACCGGGGCCGAGATCCTCGCCTTCATGCGGGCCGCGGTCGACGAGATGGGCCAGACCGTCGTGATGGTCACCCACGACCCGAACGCCGCGGCCCACGCCGACGAGGTGGTGTTCCTGGCCGACGGCCGGATCGTCGACGTCATGGCCGCCCCCACCGCCGACACCGTGCTCGAGCACATGAAGGCCCTGGGGAGCTGATCACGATGTGGAAGACGACCCTCCGCTCCGTGGGCGCCCACAAGCGGCGCCTGCTGGCCACCTGCCTCGCCGTGATGTTCGGCGTAGCCTTCCTGTCCGCCACCCTCGTGGTGGGCGACACCATGACCGCCGGCTTCAGTGACATCTTCGCCGAGTCCAACGCCGGCACCGACGCTGTCGTGCGCAACGCCAGCGAGGTCGGCGACGAGGACATCGTCGAGCGTGGGCTCGTCGACGCCTCACTGGCGGACCAGATCGCCCAGGTCGACGGCGTCGCTGCGGTGGCGCCCGAGATCGAGGGCGTGGGCCGCATCGTCGGCGCCGACGGCGACCCGCTGGGCGGCAACGGCCCGCCCACCTTCGCGGCCAACTGGATCACCGACGAAGGCCTCAACCCCTATCACCTGGTCGACGGTCGGGCCCCGGCCGCTCCGGGCGAAGCCGTCATCGACCGGGCCGCCGCGAAGGAAGGCGACCTGAAGGTGGGCGACACCACCACCATCCGGGTCCCCGGGCCGGTCGAGGTCACCATCGTCGGCCTGGCCGGGTTCGGTGGCGCCGACAGCGCCGGCCCCACCACCTACGCGGCCTTCACCACCGAGTGGGCCACCGAGCTGCTCATGCCCGAGCCGGGCAAGGCCACCAGCATCCGCGTGGCGGCCGAGCCGGGCCTGAGCCAGGACGAGCTGGTGCGGCGCCTCGACCCCGTTCTCCCCCACGGGGTCGAGAGCCTCACCGGCTCCGAGCTCACCGCCGAGATGGAGGACAACATCCAGGGCGACTTCCTGGGCTTCTTCTCCAACGCGCTGCTGGTGTTCGCGGGCGTCTCGCTGGTGGTGGCGACGTTCAGCATCTACAACACCTTCTCCATCCTGGTGGCCCAGCGCACCCGGGAGTCGGCCCTGCTCCGGGCGCTCGGGGCCTCCCGGGGCCAGGTGCTGCGATCGATCACGGTCGAGGCCCTGGCCGTGGGGATCATCGCCTCGGCGGTCGGCATCGCCGCCGGCGTCGGCCTGGCCGCCGGGATGCTGGCCGCGTTCGGCGCCATCGGCCTGACCCTCCCCGCCCACGCCCTGGTGGTCGCCACCAGCTCGGTGGTGACCGCGGCGCTGGTGGGCGTGGTGGTCACGCTGCTCGCCAGCGTGGTCCCGGCCCTCCGGGCCTCCCGCACCGCCCCGCTCGCGGCCCTGCGGGACGTGGCGGTCGACCGCTCGGCTTCGTCCTGGTGGCGGGCCGGTGTGGGCCTGGCGGTGGCCGGCGCGGGTGTCGGGGCGGTGGTGGCCGGCGTCAGCGGCGACGGCAACTTCCCGCTCACCGGCCTGGGCGCCCTGCTCAGCCTGGTCGGCATGGTCCTGCTCGGCCCGGTGGTCGCCCGCCCCGCAGCCGCCGTGCTGGGCGCCCCCGGTGCCGCCCTGCGGGGCGTGACCGGCTCGCTGGCCCGCCGCAACGCCATGCGCAACCCGCGGCGCACCGCGGGCACGGCCTCGGCGCTGATGGTGGGCGTGGCCGTCGTGTCCCTGTTCACGGTGGTGGCCGGCTCCATCAAGCAGTCGATGCGTGACACCATCGCCGCCCAGTTCGACGGCGACCTGGTGATCTCGGACAGCAGCTTCTCGATCGTCCCGCTGAGCGCCGACCTGGCGCCGGCGATCGCCCAGCTGCCCGAGGTGGACGCGACGTCGGCCCTGGCCAACGCTCCGGTGCGGGCGGACGGCCACGACACGATCGCCACCACCTTCGACCCCGCCACGTTCGACCGCATGATCGACCTGGGCGTGACCGGCGGCGGCAGCATGGCCGACGTGGACTCCAACGAGGTGGCGGTCACGAAGAGCTACGCCGAGGCCCACCACCTGGCACCAGGCGATCCGCTCCCGCTCGTCTTCCCGGACGGCGCCAGTGCCGACCCGACGGTGGGGGCGATCTACTCCCGTGGCGAGCTCATGGGCGACCTGCTGCTGCCTTCGGCGCTGTTCCAGCCGCACACGTCCACCAAGGGTGACCTCGTGGTCATGATCACCCTGGCCGACGGGGTCACCGCCGATCAGGCCGAGCCCGCGATCCAGGCGGTGGCCGACCGCTACGGCGCCCCCGACGTGCAGACCGGCGCCGAGTACGTCGAGACCGCGGCCGGCCAGGTCGACGGGGTCCTCAACCTGGTGTACGGCCTGCTGGTGCTGGCCATCGTCATCGCCCTCATGGGGATCGCCAACACGCTGTCGCTGTCGATCCACGAGCGGTCGCGGGAGCTGGGGCTGCTGCGGGCGGTGGGCCAGACCCGCCGTCAGGTGCGCTCGCTGGTGCGGGGCGAGGCGGCCACGGTCGCCCTGTTCGGCACGCTGGGCGGGGTCGGCCTCGGCATCTTCCTCGGTTGGGCCATGGTCGACACGCTCTCCAGCGAGGGGTTCACGTCCTTCGCCATCCCCGCCGGCCCGCTGGCCGTCGTGATGGCGATCGGCGCCCTGGTGGGCGTGGTCGCCGCAGTCCGGCCCGCCCGCCGGGCAGCCCGGATGGACGTGCTGGCCGCCATCGCCACCGACTGACCACCGACTGATCCCACCACCACGGCGAGAGGGGGAGCGGCGCCGGCCGCTCCCCCTCGACACGTCATGTCGGCGGCCGGCGTTACCAGCTTCCCCCGCCGCCGCCTCCGGCGCCGCCGCCGATCCCTCCGCCGCCGAAGCCTCCTCCGCCGCCTCCCGACGAGCGCGGGGCGGTGGAGGCGGTGACCGTCGACGCCATGAGCAGGGGGGCGATGTAGATGTAGTTCAGCCCGGCGGTCTCGGGGATGATGCTGGACGACCGCACCGCCCGCTCCCACCGGTCGATCTCGTCCAGGGCGACGGCCCAGGCGGTGTACTCGCGCAGCACACCCCGCTTGGCCGCCTCCTCGGCGTGGTAGGCCTCGGACTCGGCCAGGAAGCGGCGGAACGACTCGACCCGCAGGTACATGCCGGAGCCTGCCGCCGTGCGCACGGGCAGCTCCCAGGAGCCGAGCACCGCGGCCAGGCCCGCACCGAACACGACGCCACCCACCGCCGCCAGCGGTAGCCACTGGGACCCGAGCCGCCCGGCCAGGGCACCGCCTCCCGCGGCCGCGGCCGCGCCCAGCACCACCGCCAGCCCGCCGAGCACGATGGCGAGGACCCGCCGCGTCTGCGAGCCGCTGTCCCACAGCCCGCTGTCATCCCGCCAGCTCGCGAGCTTGCCGCCCAGGTGGTTCCAGGCCGAGGAGAACGCGGGGTCGTAGCTGCCGAGCGAGACCGCGGAGCGCCCGCCGAACGCCATGTCCAGCACGTCCTCTTCCTCCGGCGTGCCCGGCCGCCCGGTGCGGGTGATGGTGGTGGTGTGGTCGGTGTCATCGAGGTCGATGGCTCCGTCGATGGCGGCCTGGATCAGCCAGGCCACCTTGTGCTCGGGCCTCACGTCCTCCTTGAGCACGATGCCGCCCTGCGGGGGCGAGACCCCGTTCGGCGGCGCGAACTCGGTGGTGGCCATGCGGGCCAGCTCGGCGGCGTCGACCCGGATCTCCGACGAGTGCGGCGGGCCTTCGGCGTAGGCGACGTCGGCCTCGCCGCCGGGGGCGATGCGCTCGCGCCCGGCGCGGCGCACCAGCACCGCGGCCGGTATCCCCGCCAGCAGCGAGGCGGCCGCGGCGGTGCCGGCGGGGGGCAGGAAGCCGGTGCCGGGATCGTCGGGCGGCCCCGGCGGCCCGGGCACGGCGGGCAGCGTGGTGAGTGGATCTCCCACGGTGCCCTCCAGCGACACTCCCTGGCCGCTGGGCACCTTGTCGACCTGGACCACGAGGTGGCCGGGCTCGACCTCCTGCACGTCGCATTCGCGCGGGTTGTCCCGGGTGCCGATCAGACACCGCGGGTTGCTGACCTCGAACGGGGTGAGCAGGTGGACCTCGGCGTTTTCGATGTCCACCGGCCACTGGTCGCCCACCGCCTCCCAATCGAGCGTGGAGCCCCGCACCACGCCGGGCAGCGGGTAGTCGATGCGGTAGCGGCGGGTCCCCGAGACCGTGGTGGCCGGGTCGCCGATCTTGATGAACAGGTACGACCGGCCGTTCCTGATCTCGGTGCCGACCTCTTACTGGTCCGGTGCGTCGGGCGACTCCTCGGTGACCGGAGTGGTGTCGGGCAGGTCGGGGATGAAGCGGAAGATGCCGTGCTTGCCGAACTGGTTCCCGAAGTCCCAGTCGATGACCTCGACGACCGCCGCGGAGCCGTCGCTGCTCGCCACCTCGGCGCGGGTCCAGTAGTTGACCATGCGCTCGGTGTCGCTCGCGAGCACGCCTGCGGCCGCGGCCGCCCCCGCCAGCAGGCTTCCGCCTGCCAGCGCCACCGCGCCCACAGCCCGCCGAGTCCTCGTCTGCACCGACGATGACGCTACCGCCGGATCAGCGCCTCACTGGTGCGGCACGCGCACGACCTCCACGGGGTCACCGATCCGGCAGCCGCACCACGCCCACGGGGTCACTGATGCGGCCGCCGTACCACCGCTACGGCGTCACTGATCCGGCACGCGCACCACCACCACCGGGCAGCTCGCGTGGGCCACGACGGCCATTGCCACCGAGCCCATGGCCACCCGGCGCAGCCCGGTGCGGCCGTGCGACCCGACCACCACCAGGTCGGCGCCTTCGGCCACCTCCACCAGGGTGGTGGCCGCGCCGCCGGGCAGGATGGTGCGCAGCACCTCGGGCGGCTGCTCGTCCATCTCGGCCAGCGCCGCGTCGACCAGCTCGTCGACCGAGTCGCGGGCGGCGGAGTCGATCGCCGCCTCGTCCACCCTGAACGTCAGGGTGGCCCCGAACGGCAGCGCCGACATCGGCGGCGTCCAGGCGTGGACCACCTCGACCGTGGTCTGGCGCAGCGCCCCCTCGGCCAGCGCCCAGCGCAACGCGGCTGCGGCCTGCGCAGAGTCGTCGAGACCGACGACGATCCGCCCGTCGGTCTCGGAAGGGTCGCCCTCGGGGGCGTCATCGGGTTCCGTGCTCATGGCCATTTGTTACCGCGTCCGGCCTGGCCGGTCAGGGTTCCGGGGCGCCGGCCCCGGCACGGGCTTGACGGAACTAGAACGTGTTACAAAACTCGGTGCCGTGGCCGGGCCGTTCGACATCGGGATCATCGACACCATGATCGGCTTCCCCCTGGCCGACCCGAAGAAGACGTACGCCTTCATCACCCGCCAGACCAAGGACCGGGAGTCCCAGGAGGAGTTCGAGTTCCCGGCCGAGTACATGTTCAAGGACAGCCCCGACAAGAGCATCGAGCGGGGCGTCGATCCCGTCGGGGTCACCCTGCGGGAGATGGACCTCTGGGGCGTGGAGAAGGGCCTGGTGGGCGTGCACGGCGAGGACGGCGCCCGGGCGGTGCGGCAGTTCCCCGACCGCTTCGTGCCGTCCCTGTCGGTCGACGCCAACCAGGGCATGGACGCGGTCCGGGCCATCACGAAGGCGCACGAGACCTGGGGCATCCGGGCGGTCGGCATGTTCCCCGCCGGGATGTTCCCCCAGGTGCCCATCAACGACAAGAAGATGTACCCGATCTACGCCCGCTGCGCCGAGCTCGGCATCCCCGTGTTCGTGTGCGCCGGGGTCCCCGGGCCGCGGCTGCGCTTAGCGTGCCAGCACGTCGAGCTGATCGACGAGGTCTGCTTCGACTTCCCCGACCTGGTGTTCGTCACCCGGCACGGCTGCGAGCCCTGGACCGACCTGGCCGTCAAGCTCATGCTGAAGTGGCCCAACCTGTACTACTCGACGAGCGCCTTCGCCCCCCGCTACTACCCCAAGGCCATCGTCGACTACGCCAACACGCGGGGCGCGGACAAGATCGTCTACGCGGGGTACTTCCCCATGGGCCTGTCGCTGGAGCGCATCATGGGCGAGCTTCCGGGCGTGGGCTTCAAGGACGACGTGTGGCCCAAGTTCCTCCGCCACAACGCGGCACGGCTCCTGGGCCTCGACGAGCAGGGGGGATCACCATGACCTACCGAGTGGTGCAGTGGAGCACCGGCCATGTGGGCCGCCACGCCATCGCCGGCATCGACGCCCGGCCCGACCTCGACCTGGTGGGGGTGTGGGTCTCGAGCCCGGACAAAGTGGGCCTCGACGCCGGCAAGCTCGCCGGGCTCGACCGCACCCTGGGCGTGGCGGCCACCAACGACGCCGACGCCCTGCTGGCGCTGCAGCCCGACTGCATCGTCCACACCGCGTGGGCGGACGACCGGCTGTTCGAGGCGCTCGCCGACCTGGAGCGGTTCCTGCGGGCCGGGATCAACGTGGTCTCGTCCAGCCCGGTGTTCCTGCAGTACCCGCGGGGCGCGGTGCCCCAGGCGATGTACGCCGGGGTGGAGGCGGCGGCGGCCGAGGGCGGCGTGTCGCTGTTCGTCAACGGCATCGACCCCGGCTTCGCCAACGACTGGCTGCCGCTGGTGGCCACGAGCATCTGCGAGCGCATCGACGAGGTGCGCTGCATGGAGATCCTCAACTACGACACCTACGACCAGCCCACCGTGCTGTTCGGCATCATGGGCTTCGGCGGGTCGCTGGACGAGGTGCCGTTCATCCTCTCGCCCGGGATCCTCACCACGGCCTGGGGCAGCGTGGTCAACCAGATCGCCGCGGGCCTCGGCGTCGAGCTGGACGAGATCGTCGAGTGGCACGACCGCGTCCCCGCTCCCGAGGCGTTCGACGTGGGGTGTGGGCGGATCGAGGCGGGCACCACGGCCGCCATGCGCTTCGAGGTGCGGGGCATGGTGGACGGCGTGGCCCGGATCGTGCTGGAGCACGTCACCCGCCTGCGCGACGACCTCGCGCCCGACTGGCCGCAGCCGACGGGCCAGGGCGGCTACCGCGTCGTGCTCACCGGCGAGCCCAACTACACGATCGACCTGCAGATGCTGGGCAGCGACGGCGACCACAACACCGCCGGGCTGAAGGCCACGGCCATGCGCCTGGTCAACGCGGTCCCGGCCGTGGTCGCGGCCGCGCCCGGGCTGGTGACCGCGCTCGACCTCCCGCTGATCACCGGACAGGGCCTCGTCTCCCGCATGTGAGTTCGCGCCGGCCGGCGCGCGATGCTCTACCGGCTCAGCGCCTGGACCATCGAAGAGGAGCCCGAGTTGAATCGACGAAGGAGCGCGCGTCTTGCCGCGGTGGCGCTGGTGGCCGCCGCAGTGCTGGCCGCAGGCTGCGGCAGCAGCGAGGACGAGACCCCGGGCATCCCCCAGTCCGGCGAGCGCATCACCACCACGAGCACCGAGGCCGACACCACGACCACGGCCCCGGGCGCCGAGGACGCGACCACGACCACCGGGGGATAGGCCGGCGCGCGTAAGTTCGGGCGCGGGCCGGTAGAGTCATCCGGTCACTGTCCGGCACCCCTGCCGGAAGCTGCTGGCGCCTGGGCGCCGGTGGGGCCCGTTCGAGATTCCCGTTCGAATCGGCCTGTTCGCCATTCGATCGGAGTTTCATGTCCCCCTCGTTCGCCGAACTCGGCGTGCCCGCGCCCCTGTGCGCCACCCTGGCCCGCCGCGGCATCGACGAGCCGTTCCCCATCCAGGCCGCCACCCTGCCCGACGCGCTCGCGGGGCGCGACGTGGCCGGCAAGGCGCCGACGGGGTCCGGGAAGACGCTTGCCTTCGGGCTGGCCATCGCGGCCCGTGCCCGGGAGGCCGGCCCCGCCGCGCCCCGGCGCCCCCGGGCGCTGGTCCTGGTCCCCACCCGCGAGCTGGCCGCCCAGGTGCAGCGCGAGCTGGCCGCCCTGGTGGACGAGCGCCGTGCCGGTCCGGTCGTGGCCGTGTACGGCGGCGTCGGCTATGGGCCCCAGCGCAAGCTGCTGGCCCGGGGCCCGAGCGTGATCGTGGCCTGCCCGGGCCGGCTGGAAGACCTGGTGTCCACGGGCGACGTCGTCCTGGACAAGGCCGGGATCGTGGTCCTGGACGAGGCCGACCGCATGGCCGACATGGGCTTCCTGCCCGCGGTGCGGCGCCTGCTCGACCGCACGCCCGCCCGGCGCCAGACCCTGCTGTTCTCGGCCACGCTCGACGGCGACGTGGACAAGCTGGTCGCCCACTACCAGCGGGACCCGGCGCATCACGCGGTGGCCGGCGGGGACGACGACAGCGGCGAGGTGACCCACCTGTTCTGGTCCGTGCCCCGGGCCAAGCGCGTGGCGGTGACCGCCGACGTAGTGCCCCGCACCGGATCCACGATCGTGTTCACCCGCATCCGCCACGGCGCCGACCGGGTGGCCCGCCAATTGGGGCAGGCCGGGGT